>CAYXCX010000241.1:0-3314 GCA_964463405.1 uncultured Clostridia bacterium | reverse complement strand
ATCCAGTCGCGCATCGCCATCGGTTCGGGCGGGCTGGCCGGCAAGGGCTACCTGCAGGGCTCGCAGGCGCGTTACCAGTTCCTGCCGGCGCGGCACACCGACTTCATCGTCTCGGTCGTCGGCGAGGAGCTGGGCTTTTTGGGCGTGTCGGTCCTGTTCTTCCTCTTCCTGTTCTTTTTCTACCGCCAGCTGCGCTTCGCCTTCCAGAACGACGAGGAGTTCTATTTCGTCTACCTGTTCAACGGCCTGGTCCTGTTCCAGTTCCTGGTCAATGTCGCCATGGCCATCGGACTGTTCCCGGTGCTGGGCATCTCCCTGCCCTTCGTCTCCTACGGCGGCTCGTCGCTGCTCTCGCTGTTCATCGGCGAGGCGATCGTCTTCCGCATCAAGGTCAACACCTTCCTCACATGACCGCCGACGAGCTGATCGCCCGGCTGCACAACCCCCAGGCCTACGTGGGCGGCGAGATCAACTCCTGCCGCCGCCCCTTCCGCCGCGGCGAATTCAACGTCTGCCTGGTTTTTCCCGATACCTACGCCATCGGCATGAGCCATGCCGGCATCAAGATCCTCTACCACCTGCTGAACGGCCTGGAGGGCGTCCACGCCCAGCGCGCTTTCCTTCCCGAGCCGGAGAACGTCCCCCTGTTCCGCCGCCACGGCGTGCCCCTCTTTTCGCTGGAGACGCGCACCCCCCTGGGCGAATTCGACCTGGTCGCCTTCTCGCTGCTGAGCGAGCTGAACTTCACCAACGTGCTGCTGGCGCTGGACCTGGCCGGGCTGCCGCTGCACAGCCGCGAGCGCGGGGAGGGG
Organism: uncultured Clostridia bacterium; assembly: GCA_964463405.1. GTDB lineage: Bacteria > Acidobacteriota > Aminicenantia > UBA2199 > UBA2199 > UBA2199. The sequence continues at coordinate 2,502 of CAYXCX010000241.1, read as the reverse complement.
GGCGGGCCGCTGGTGGCCGCCGGCGGCATCGCCGCCGCCAATCCCGAGCCGCTTCGCGAGTTCGTCGACTTCTTCGCCTTCGGCGACGGCGAGGCGCTTTTTCCCGACTTGATCGCGGCGCTGCGGCGCAAACCGGCGGCGAGCGGCCGGCGCGCCGCCCTGGAGGAACTGGACCGCGTCGCCGGGGTTTACGCGCCCGCCCTCTACCCGCTGCGGCGGCGCGGTCCCTTCCTCGTCCCCGACCTGGGGGGCAAGAAAGTGCGCAAGCGGGTCTGCCCCGACCTGGACCGCGTCCGGCCCGAGGCGGCCGAGATCGTCCCCCTGGGCGACGCGGTGTTCAACCGCCTGAACGTGGAGATCGCCCGCGGCTGCCCGCAGAACTGCCGTTTCTGCCAGGCCAAGTCGTATTACGCCCCCTTCCGCGCCCGCGAGGCGGCGGCGACGCTCGAGTTCATCCCGCGGGCGCTGCGCGCCACCGGCTACGAGATGTTCTCGCTGGCTTCGCTGAGCTCGGGCGACTACCCCGGCCTGCCCGAGCTGCTGCGGCGCCTGCCGGCCGTCGTCCAGCCCGACATCTCGTTCTCGGTCCCCTCGCTGCGCCCCGGCACGCTGAGCGAGGAGCTGCTGGCCACGCTGGCCCTGTTCCGCAAGACCGGCATCACCATCGTCCCCGAGGCCGGCAGCGAGCGCCTGCGCCGCTCCATCAACAAGGACGTCAGCGACGAGGAGATCTTCCGCGCACTGGACATGGCCTGGAAGCACGGCTGGCAGAAGGTCAAGATGTATTTCATGATCGGCCTGCCCGGCGAGACGGCCGCGGACATAGAGGCCGTCGCCCTGCTGCTGGAGCGGGTGCTGGCCGGCGCCCGCGAGCGGCGGGCGCGGGCCGCCATCCACGCCTCGTTCTCCTCGTTCGTCCCCAAGCCGCACACGCCGCTGCAGTGGGCCGCCCGGGCGCCGGTGTCCGAGCTGGAGGAAAAGATCGCCTTCCTGCGCGCGCGCCTGCGCCGCCACCGCAACCTGGACCTCGACTTCCATTCGCCGGGACGCAGCATGATCGAGACCCTGCTGGCGCGGGGCGACGCCCTCGCCGGCGACCTGCTGCTGGCGGCCTATCGCCGCGGCGAGGCGTTCACCGCCTGGGACGCCCATTTCCACCTCGGCGAATGGGAGGCCGCCCTGCCGGCGCTGGGCGGCGCCGATTTCCTCGGCGAGCTGCCGCTCGACGCCGAGCTGCCCTGGGATTTCGTCGAGCTCAACTTCACCCGCGAGCACCTGCAGGCCGAGTACCGGCGCAGCCGCGGCGAAGAGCCCCGGCCCTCGTGCCTGGCCCAGGACTGCGCCGTTTGCGCCGGCTGCGTCTTCGGACGCGCTGCGGTTCCGGCGCCGGCCTGGCAGGGGGAGGCGGCGCCGGCGGCCGCGGCGCCCGCCGCCTATTGCCGCCTGCGCCTGCGCTACGCCAAGGATGGCGACCTGCGCTTCCTGTCGCACCTGGCCATGATGCAGTACCTGGAGCGGCGGTTGCGCATGTCTGGGCTGCTCTTCCGCTTCAGCCAGGGCTTCCACCCGCGCATCAAGATGGCCTCCCTGCCCCCGCTGCCGGTGGGCGCCCGGGGCGACGAGGAGGCGATCGAGGTCGCCGTGGCCGCGAATGCCGCGTTGGCCCCTGCCGCGGGGGATTCGCCCGGGCAGGAGGCCGAGCGCCTCTTCGCGGCCGAAATCCTGCGCGCCCTGAACGGCGCCGGCGGCGATTTCCGCTTCAGCCGCGCCGAGACGGTCCGCGGCGACGCTTCGTTCCACAAGCGGCTGCGGCTGGTCGAATACGAGTTCGCCTGGCCCGAAGCCGCCCCGCGGCCCGGGCGCGAGGAGCTCGCCGCCCTGCTGGCCGAAGGCGACGGCATGGATTACTCCGACAGCATGGTGAAGCTGAGCATGGATTTCGCCCGCCAGGGGCAGGAGCGCTTCGCGCGCCTCTACCGCCTTCTCGACCCCGAGCGCAAGTGGACCGGCAGGCTGCGCCGCCGCCAGGTGACCTTCGATGACCCGGCGTGACATCGCCTCGCGCTCCAACCCGCGGCTGCGCGAGCTCCTGGCCGCCCTGGACAGCCTGTTTGTCTTCGCCGGCGACAAGCTGTGCCGCGACCTGCTGGCCCGGCCGCTGCCGGTCCGCGTGCTCCTGCAGCGCGCCGACCTGGGCGGCGCGGCCCCGGACGCGGCGGCCGGCGTGGACGAGTTCTGGTCTGTCAGCCCGGCGGTGATGGAGAAGGTGACCGGGATGAAGAGCCCCCCCGGCCTGGCCGCCGTCGTCGAGCTGCCGCCGGCGCGCATCGACTTCGCCCGCGGCCCGGTCGTGCTGGGCCTGGTCGGCGTCCAGGACCCGGGCAACCTGGGAACGGCATTCCGCTGCGCCTCGGCCTTCGCCCTGCCGGCGCTGGCCCTGGCCGGCGCCGGCGCCCGCCCCAACCACCCCAAGACGGTGCGCGCCGCCCAGACGGCGCTGCT
>CAYXCX010000240.1:1797-3346 GCA_964463405.1 uncultured Clostridia bacterium | reverse complement strand
AGCGAAAACGGCCCAGGCCGGGGATGCTGTAGGCCATGTCGATCTCGTGATCTTTCTTGAAGCGCTCCTTCTGTTCGCTGTTCATCATGGCGAAGGCCATGGCGATGGTGTCCTCGGGCATCAGCCGCTTCAGCTCCACCAGGGGGTGCAGGGCGCCGTTGATGCGGATCACCGGGTGGTTGCCCACCTTGAGGTGCAGGTCGGAAGCCGACCTCTCCACGCTGATCTTGAGCAAGTCGTCGATGTTCATTTTCCGCTCCTCCGTGGGCGCCATTATACACCAGCCGGCGCACCCGATACAACAAAAATGGTATAATGGCGGACATGAGGACGCTCCTGGCCGCTGTGTGCATCGCTTCCCTGGCCGCCTGCGCGCGCCCCGCCAGCGGCCCGGCCGCTCCCGCCCTGGCCCCCCCCCTGGACGGAGCCGCCGTCTGGCAGCAGGGGACCGCCTCCTGGTACGGCGGCGATTTTCACGGCCGCGCCACCGCCAACGGCGAGGTCTACGACATGCGCAAGCTGACCGCCGCCCATCCGCAGCTTCCCTTCCACACCCCGGTGGAGGTGGAAAACCTGGAGAACGGCCGCCGCGTGCTGGTGCGCATCAACGACCGCGGGCCCTTCCTGAAGGGGCGCATCCTCGACCTCTCCCTGAAGGGAGCCCAGCGCCTGGGGATGGCCGAGAAGGGGACGGCCGAGGTCTGCCTGCGGGTTCTGCGCTTCGGGGGCCGGGGCGGGGATTGGCAAAAAGCTTCCGCAAGCGGAGACGCCGCGCCGGCCGAGTCCCGGCCGCCTGAAGCCGGCGGGTTCGAGCCGCCCGTTTCCGGCGGCTGCGTCCAGGCGGGCGCCTTTGCCGACCGCGGCAACGCCGAGGAGCAGCTGCGGCTGCTGGAGGAGATGTTCCCCGGGCTGGGCTTCCGCGTCGTCGCCGAGGACGGGCTGTTCAAGCTCCTGTCGCCGCCCATGGACGAGGCGGCCTGCGCCCGGGTGCTGCGGCGCCTGGAGGAGAACGGGGTGCCGGGCTTCGTCAGAAGTGCTCAAAAGTAAAAAGGCAAAAGGCAAAAGCAAAGAAAGAAGCCCTGAATCTGCTTGCCGCGGCCGCGATCGCTGGCGGCACTTGAAATTCTGAATTGCCCTGCGGTATAATGCTCCCATCGCCAAAGGGGTGAAGATGGGAGCTCGCGAGCGGCGGCGCGCCGCCGGGACGGGGAAAGGCCATGCCTGAAGACCGCATCCTGACTTCCAGCCAGGACCAGCCCGCCGCCGATCCCTCCCCGGGCCGAAAAATCCTGGTCGTTGACGACGACGAGACGGTCCGCGAGGCGCTGAAGGACTTCCTGGAATTCCACGATTTCACCGTCGTGGCCGTGGACGGGGCCTCCCGCGCCCTGGAGCTCCTCGCCGGCGGGGAATTCGACCTGGTGATCTCCGACCTGGTCATGCCCAGGATGGACGGCATCGCGCTGATCAAGGCGGTGCGCGAGGCGGGCTCGGACGTGCCGCTGCTGGTCATGACCGCCCTCTTCGGCCACCGGATCACGAGGCTCTT
>CAYXCX010000240.1:1563-1787 GCA_964463405.1 uncultured Clostridia bacterium | reverse complement strand
GGCTGGCCCGGGAGCGCGAGTACTACAAGGACCTCTCCAACAGCGACGGGCTGACCCAGATCGGCAATTACCGCCACTTCCAGCACGTGCTGCGCCTGGAAATCGACCGCCAGAAGCGCTACGGCCGGGCGCTGACCCTGCTGATGATCGACATCGACGATTTCAAGCGCACCAACGACCGCTTCGGCCACCTGATCGGCGACATGGTGCTGATCAAGATCGCC
>CAYXCX010000240.1:0-1553 GCA_964463405.1 uncultured Clostridia bacterium | reverse complement strand
GAGGTGCGCGGCTTCGATTCGGTCGCCCGCTACGGCGGCGACGAGTTCACCGTCATCCTGCCCGAAGTCAGCGAGAAGGCGGCAATGGCCGTCGGCCGGCGCATCATGCGCTCCATCAGCCTGCAGGAGTTCGCGTCGCCGGAATTCAAGGACGTCGGCCCGGTCAGCGTGACCATCGGCGTCGCCTCCTATCCCAAGGACGCGGGCGAGGCCCAGGACCTGGTGGCCAAGGCCGACCGGGCCATGTACGCCGGCAAGAGCGCCGGCAAGAACTGCCTGTGCGTCTTCGGCGAGGAGAAGAACATCGTCCGCTTGCGCAAGCCCACGCCCCAGAAGATCTGACTGCGAGGCCAGAGGTTCTAAGTTCGACGTTCGACGTAACGAAGGCCCTTTGCTTGGGGGCATGACGATCTCTAAGCAGATGCTGTGGCACGAAAGTTAATATTTCACGGGCTGGAAGAACTCATAAGTTCGACGTTCGACGCGGCTGGCCCTGGCAATGGCGACGTCCCCGGGGGGGCTTGGCTCCATTTGGTACCACGTTCCAAGTACCAAGTTCCAAGTTAGAAAAGCGCTCACTTTTTTGGTGAAGTTGTCTTCAACGTGGTGCGTGGTACTTGGTACGTGGAACCTTTTTTTATTTTCCCAAGGTGGCGACCATGACCGCCTTGATGGTGTGCACGCGGTTCTCGGCCTGGGGAAAGACCTGGGAGTGGCGGCTCTCGAAGATCTCTTCGCTCACTTCGCAGATGTCGGGGAACTGGGCGGCCAGCTTGGTCTCGGCGTTGTGGAAGGCGGGCAGGCAGTGCAGGAAAGTGCATTCGGGGTTTCCGGTCTTGTCCAAGAGGGCGCGGTTGACCTGATAGGGCTTGAGCAGCCTGATGCGCTCGGGGATCTGCTCCTCTTCGCCCATGGAGGCCCAGACGTCGGTGTAGATCACGTCGGCGCCCTTGACCCCGGCGGCGGCGTCATCGGTGACGGAGATGCGGGCGTTGCGCTCGCGGGCGAAGCCGTTGCACTCGGCGACCAGCTCCTTGGCCGGGAACAGCGACTTGGGCGCGACGATGCGGAAGTCCATGCCCATCTTGGCCGCGCCGATCATCAGCGAGTTGGCCATGTTGTTGCGGCCGTCGCCTACGTAGGCGAAGGCGATGCCCTTGAGGCGGCCCTTGACCTCGAGCACGGTCAGGAAATCGGCCAGCACCTGGGTGGGGTGGTAGAGGTCGGTCAGCCCGTTCCAGACCGGCACGCCGGCCCACTGCGCCAGCCCCTCGACCGTCTCGTGCTTGAAGCCGCGGAATTGGATGCCGTCGAACATGCGCCCCAGCACGCGCGCCGTGTCCTTGACCGTTTCCTTCTTGCCCAGCTGGATGTCGTCCTTGCCCAGGTACTCGGGGTGGGCCCCCTCGTCCACGCAGGCCACGACGAAGACGCAGCGGGTGCGCGTCGAGGGCTTCTCAAAGATCAGGGCGATGTTCTTGCCTTCCAGGTTGCGGCCGCGCAGCCCGGCGTACTTGTCCTGCTTCAATTTGAGCGACAGTTGCAGCAGGAAA
>CAYXCX010000239.1:0-3363 GCA_964463405.1 uncultured Clostridia bacterium | reverse complement strand
GATCGAGCGCGATGAACTGAGCAAGATCTGGGTGCTGCGCAAGGTGCTGGCGCAGATGTCCGAGATCGAGGCCATGGAGCTGCTGGTCGACAAGCTGTCCAAGACCAAGTCCAACGCCGAGTTCATCAACATGATGTCCAAGGGCATGTGAAGAAGACGCCAGACGGTAGACGTTAGTAGTTAGCAAGAGAAAGGCAATTTCAAGATTTCCTGTTTAGGTCTTTGCCGAGTTCCATTGTGTACTTTCTGATTCTGGCCTTGCTGGCGTCCAGCGTCAAAACGAGCACGCGACATCAGACATTTGTGGTTAGCAGGTAGCGAAAAAAATCGATTTCAAGGCCACTTGCCCCTGTTTCGTAGTGCCTTGCTAACGTCTACCGTCTAGCGTCTACCGTCTGATTTCGAGTATATCCTCTATGCCGGCCTGGATTTCCCGCATCACCGCGTCCCAGGAGTAGTAGCGCCGCAAGTAGGCCAGCCCTTTCTCGCCCATGGCGGCGCGCCGCGCCGGCCGGCGGTACAGGGAGCGGAAGCCGGCCAGGAACTCCTCCCCGTCGCCGTAGGCCAGCCCGGCGCCCGAGGCCCGGACGTGCTCCATCAGGGCCGGCGAGCGGCGGTTGACCAGCACCGGCGTGCGCACGGAAAACGACTCCAGGGTGGTGATGGAGAGGCTTTCCAGCGGCGAGGGCTGCAGCGAGAGCAGGGCGCCCTTGAAGGCGGCCAGCTTCTCCGCCTCGGAAACGAAGCCGGCGTATTTCAGCCCCGGCAGCGCCGGCAGGTCCATCCCCTTCTTGCCGATGAGCACCAGGTCGACGTAGGCCTCGCGGCCGAGCGCCCGGTAATGGTCGAAGACCTCCTCCAGCCCCTTGCCCTTCTCGATGCGACCGGCGTAGAGCAAATAGGGGGCGACCAGCAGCGCCCGGCGGCGGAACTCGTTCTCGTCTACCTCGCCGGGGATGTCCAGGCCGGTGCGGGCCAGGATCATCTTTCCCGGCGGGTCGAACCGGCGCCGCACCAGGTCCATCTCGGCCTGGGTCAGGAAGAACAGGGCGCGCGGGCGGCGGAACACCTCGCCCATGAGCGACAGGGTGATGGGAAGCTCGTCGTGGGCGGTGGGAAACAGCGCCGCCGGCTTGCGCACCGCGCGCAGGCCATGCACGGTCGGGTAATAGAGGTAGGTGAAGAACAGGAACAGGTCGATCTCCTTCTCGGCCGCCGCCAGCGCCTGCAGCAGGTCGGGGCACAGCGGCCCCTGCTCGGCGATCCAGCCTTCCTCGTCGCGGCCGGCCGGCGGCGCGGCGAAGAAGTCATCGGACAGGCGGTTGAAGGCGGCGATGTCGCGCGCGCGCGCCACGGGAAAGCGGCGCAGGCGCACGCCGCGCAGCCAGGTCTCGCCGGCGGGATACTCGTTCGCCCAGGTGAGGTAGTCGCGGGCGCAGGTGGTGAAGACGGTCACGCGGCAGCCCTGGCGCAGCAGGCGCTCGGCCACGTTGCGCGCCAGGGTCTCGGCGCCGCCGACCAGCCCGGTGCCGTAGCGCTGGACCACGACGCCGACGGAGATCACAGGGCCTCCAGGCGGGCGAGCAGCCGCTCGGGCCGGGACTCGCGGCGGTACTGCTCGAAGCGCCGGCGGCCGGCGGCGGCCAGGCCGCGGCGCAGGCCCTCGTCGACGAGCAGGCGCTCGACCAGCGCCGCCGTTTGGGCCAGGTCCTTGCTGGCCAGCAGCACCCCGGCGCCGCCCAGCGTCTCGGCCACGGCGCCGGCGCCGTAGGCCAGCACCGGCAGGCCGAAGCGGCAGCTCTCGATCAGCGGCAGGCAGAAGCCCTCGTGCTCGCTCAGGGTGACGAACAGGTCGGCCACGGCGAACGCGGCCCGGAACTCCTCGGGCGGCAGGTGGCCGGTGAAGGCCAGGTCGCGGCCGTCGAGCCCCAGGCGCGAGGCCAGGTCGAGCAGGGCGGCGTGGTAGCGCGGCAGGGTGGCCGTGCTGCCGGCGACGATCAGCCGCAGCGGCAGCGCGGCCTGGCGCTTGAGCAGGGCCAGCAGCTTGAGCAGGTCCTCGATCTTCTTGTTGGGCGTGACGCGGCCGACGAAGAGCAGGTTGCGGCGGCCGTCGCGGAAAGGGGCGGCGAAGGTGGCGCTGGCCGGCCCCAGCGGGTCCTCCTCCTCGGTCATCACCGGAAAGACGAAGACCTCTGCGGCCCCAAGCTCGCGAAGCTCCCCGGCGTTGAAGCCGGAATCGGCGACGAAGTGCCGGCAGCCGCCGACCAGCTCGCGCAGCTCGCGGCGGGCCTCCTCGGTCAGCCGGCGCAGCGGCTCGGAAAAGCCGGCGAAGAAGCGGCTGGGGGTGACGTTGTGGTACAGCAGCACCCGGCGGCCCGGCAGGCGCAGGAAGGCCGCGCTCAGGGGCGAGGCGATGGCGAAATGGTACACCTGCACCGCCTCGGCGGCGGCGGCATGGTCGCGGAGCAGGACCGCCTGGCCGGCCAGGGCCGGGTCGACGGTCAGGGCCACGATGCGGCTGGCGATGCCGCGCCCGAGCAGGAAGCGGTGAAAGCGCAGGGTGCTGCCGCCCACGGCGTCGCCGGCATGGAGGGCGGAGAGGTACTGCTCGACGACCATGGCCTCAGAGCCGGCGCAGCCAGTCCAGCAGGATGTCCGGATCGGCCTGGCGGCGGTAGCGCTCGAGGCGCGGCGCGCCCTGGGCGCGCAGCCGGCGGTTCAGCTCCCCGTCCTGCAGCACCCGTTCGACCAGCCCGGCCACGCGCGCCGGGTCCTTGTCGCGGAACAGGATGCCGCAGCCGTCCAGGGTCTCGGCCACGGCGCCGGCGTCGTAAGCCAGCACCGGCAGGTTGAAGAAGCAGCTCTCCAGCAGCGGCAGGCAGAAGCCTTCGTGCTCGCTCATGGACAGGAAAACGTCCGCCCGGCGGTAGACGGCCAGGAACTCGTCCAGGGGCCGGTGGCCGGTGAACAGGACGTCGTCGGCGGTCAGGTAAAAGCGGCCGGCCAGGTCGGCGACGGCGTGATAATACTTGGGCAGCGCCCGCGTGTTGCCCATCACGATCAGGCGGATGGCCGGCGAGACGTACTTCTTGTAATAGAACACGACGCGCACCAGGTCCTCGAGCTTCTTGTTGGGGATGACGCGGCCGACGAAGAGGATGTTCTTGCGCTCGTTCTGCAGCAGCTCGGAATAGGGGCGGCTGGGCTCGCGCCCCAGGTCATCCAGCTCGGCCAGCAGGGGAAAGACGCGCGGCGCGCCGTAGCCGCACTGCTCCAGCTCGGCGGCGCTGTAGCGCGACATGGCCACGGCCAGGTCGACGCGGCCCGCCAGCTGCCGCAGGTGCTCGCGGCCGGCGCTGACGA
>CAYXCX010000238.1:0-3385 GCA_964463405.1 uncultured Clostridia bacterium | reverse complement strand
GAGCGCCTGGTAGGTGCCGAACAAATCGGGGCCGCGGGCGGCATGAAGCGCCTGGACGGTCCGGGGAAAACGGCCGCGGTTATACACCAGCTCCCAGCAGCGGGCGAAGCGCTGGAGCCGTATCAGCGTGGCGAAATCCATGGCTTCGGAGCGCAGGAGTTCGTAGGGGGGCTCGGTGTTGAAGGCGAGCCCGTGCTGTGCCGCGTCTCGCGCGAGGCGCCGGTGCTGGTCACCGAGCTCGAAAAGAGCGAATACCGCCTGGGCGGCGCCGGCAACGTGGTCATGAACCTGCGCAGCCTGGGGGCGCAGCCGCTGCCGGTGGGCTTCGTAGGCCGCGACGCCTCGGGCGAGCTCCTGCTGGGGCTGCTGCGCGAGCAGGGCATCGCCACCGGCCACCTGGTGGCCTCGGAACGGCTGGGCACGCCGCTGAAGAGCCGCATCCTGGCCGGCGGCGACAACACCAAGAAGCAGCAGATCCTGCGCATCGACACCCTGCCGCCCGGGCCGGTCGGCGCGGGCGAGCGGCTGCGCCTGGCCCGGGCCCTGCGGGCGGCGCTGGCGGCCAGCGAGCTGCTGGTTGTCTCCGACTACCTGGCCCAGGCCGTCGTGCCGTCCGCCTTCCAGGCCCTGCGCCGCGCCCACCCCGGCCTCTGCGTCGTCGCCGACTCGCGCGCCGCCCTCCTCGACTTTCCCGGGGTGACGCTGGCCACGCCCAACGAGCCCGAGATCAAGAGCCTGTTCCCCGGCCGCAGGTTCCAGGGCCGGGAGGACTTGCTGGCCGCCGGAAACGAACTGCTGGAGCGGCTGGGGGCGCAGGGGATCGTCCTCAAGCGCGGCCACCGCGGCATGCTGGTCTTCGCCCGCGGCCAGAAGCCGGCCAACCTGGACATCCACGGCAGCGCGCAGATCGTCGACGTCACCGGCGCCGGCGACACCGTGCTGGCCGTGCTGGCGCTGGGGCTGGCCAGCCGGGCCTCGCTGCTCGACTCGGCGCGCCTGGCCAACATCGCCGGCGGCATCGTGGTCATGCACGAGGGGGCGTATGCGCTCAGCCGCCGGGAGCTCATGGATGCCCTGCGCTAAGGTCCTTTCCCTGGAGCGACTGGCCCCGATCGTGGCCCGGGAAAAAGAACGCGGGCGCACGGTCGTGCTGGCCAACGGCGGCTTCGACCTGCTCCACGTCGGCCACGTCCGCTACCTGCAGGGGGCCAAGGCGCTGGGCGACGTGCTGGTGGTGGCCGTGAATTCCGACGCTTCGCTCAAGCGGCTGAAGGGGGCCGGGCGCGCCCTGATCGACGAACAAGGCCGGGCGCGCATCCTCGCCGCCCTGGCCTGCGTCGATTACGTCACCCTGTTTTCCGAGCCGACGGTCGAGGCGGTGCTGCGCGCCCTCACCCCGCACGTGCACTGCAAGGGCTCGGATTATACTCTGGACTCCATCCCCGAACGCGACGTGGTGCGCGGCTACGGCGGGCGCCTGGCCATCGCCGGCGGCGGCAAGGTGCGTTCCACCTCCGAGGTGATCCGGCGCATCCGCCAGGCGGCCGGCTAGCTTGGAGCGCATCGCCGTCATCCGCCTGTCGTCGCTGGGGGACATCGTCCACGCCCTGCCCGCTTTCCAGGCCCTGCGCCGCGCCCGCCCGCGGGCGCGCATCAGCTGGATCGCCGAGCCGGCCGGCGCCGGGCTGCTGGAGCTGATGCCGGGCATCGACGAGGTCATCCGCTTCGACCTGAAGTCGCGACGCGGCCCGCTCGCGCGCGGCGCCGCCCTGTTCCGCTTCGTGCGCCGCTGGCGCGGACGCTTCGACGTGGTCCTGGATTTCCAGGGGCTGCTCAAGTCGGCGCTGCTCGCCTTCCTGCTGGGCGGCGAGCGCCTGGGCTTCTCACGCGCCAACGCCCGCGAGCCGCTGGCCGCGCTTTTTTACCGGCGCCGGGCGGCCCCGTTTCCGGAAACGCGCCACGTAATCTTCAAGAACCTGCACCTGCTGCAGCTGCTGGGCATCAGCGCCGGCGTCGTGGAATACCCGCGCCGCGACTGGCTTCCCTCGCCGCGGCTGGCCGCCTGGATGGAGCGGGAGAGCCTGGCGGGCGGCTGGACCGTGCTCAACGTGGGCGGCAACTGGGAAAGCAAGCTCCTGAGCGCCGGGCAGTGGCGGGCGGTCGCCGCCGGGCTGGGGCCGGAGCAGGCGCCGGTCCTGCTCTGGGGCAACGAACGGGAACGGGCGGTCGCCCAGGCCGTGGCCGGCGCCGGCGGCGCCCGCCTGGCCCCGTTCCTGGAGTTTGCCGACCTGATCTGCTTCATCGCCCGGGCGCGGCGGGTCATCTCCGGCGACACGCTGGCCCTGCACCTGGCCGACATGACCGGCACGCCGGCGCTGGGCGTGTTCGGCCCCAGCTCGCCCGAGCGCAACGGCTCGCTGAACCCGGCCAGCCGCGCGCTCTGCCGCCGCCTGCCCTGCAGCTTCTGCTACCGCCGCAGGTGTGCTACAATGGAGTGCCTGAAATCCATCAGCGCCGAGGAGATCGTCCGGGCGGCGCGAAGCCTTGATGCGCAGCATGACCGAAACGCTGATTAAATACCGCTCGCTGGCCGGGATCGTCGCCCTGGTCGTGGTCCTGGCCCTGGCCGCGCCCAGCGTGCGCTCGATCGTCGCCGGATTCTTCGTGATGATGCTCGGCATGTTCTTCCGCGCCTGGTCGTCGGGGTACATCGACAAGGACCGCGAGCTGGCCACCGAGGGGCCCTATTCGCTGACCCGCAATCCCCTGTACTTCGGCAACCTGCTCATCGCCGCCGGACTGGCCGTCGCCAGCAACCGCTGGCTGACCGCCCTGATCTGCGCCGGCTATTACGTCTTTTTCTTTACCTTCCTCATCGCCGTCGAGCGCAAGCGGATGAAGGCGCGCTTCGGGGGGCGCTACGAGAAGTGGGCCCGGGAAGCCAATCTCTTTTTCCCGCGCTTGAAGAGGGTGCGTCACGGCAACTTCAACATCGCCCTGTACATGAAGAACCGCGAGTACCGCGTGCTGTTCTACTCGCTGCTCATCGTCGCCGTGCTGGTGTTCAAGTTCCTTTTCGGCATCGGCTTCTTCGGCTGACGCCGGCCCGGCGATCCTTTTAGTGAGAGTGATAGTGGTAGTGATAGTGCAGGAAAAAATCGATATATTGTAATGCGCAAAATTGCTTTTTGTCCTGGATAATTTTGATGCGAAAGAGCTTGTTTTTCGATTACACTAACACTAACACCACTGCTGTCCAAAATAAATCGCTCGTTGGACAGACAGCTAGCACTATAAAGGGTTTTGAGGCTAGTAAATCCGGGTTTTTAAATTAGGTTGCCTTCTCGTTTTGTTTGGTTTCATCAATATGCTGTCCAAGATCAAA
>CAYXCX010000237.1:1075-3390 GCA_964463405.1 uncultured Clostridia bacterium | reverse complement strand
CCATGCGGAAGGCGGAAAAGGGGACGGCCGCCTGCCAGGCGGCGTCGTCGAGGCGGCCGTCGACGGCCGGGCCGCGCTCGACGCGCACGGCGCGGACTTCAACGGCTCCGGCCAGCAGCGCCGGCAAGAACAGGACAACGGGCACAAACATGCAATTCCAGCAGCGGCTCATGGTCTGACCTCGGGTTGCCTGCGGCAGGCCGGCAGCAACGCTTTTCCCCGCTAGATAGTATAGAAAAACAGCCCTTTCGGCAATCGGTCAGGAAAGATACGAAATAAAACGAAAATTGTTTTTTTATAGCTCGTCCAATGCTGTTCCAACGATTCATCCCCTATTGCTTTTTATGCTCCCTGCCTTTTCTCATCACTTATTGCCTTCATTTTGCTCCCTGCCTTTTCTCATCACCCATCATTTATTGCCTTTATTTTGTTCCCTGCCTTTTCTCATCACTTATCACTTATCACTTACCACTTACCACTTATCACTTACCACTTACCACTTACCACTTATCACGATTGTTCTCCCCAGGCTGCTCCTACCACTACCACTATCACTACCACTTCTTCCAAGCCTCTTTGAAAAAAATCTGCCGGCGTTATATAGTGCGTCCATGAAAAATGCCATTCTCGCCGCCCTGGCCCTGTCGCTGCTGGCGCTGCACGCCCCGTTGCCGGCCCAGGTCCTCCCCTTCGAGGTGCTGGGTTCCAAGGAAGGCATCCCCCAATCGCAGGTCTCGGCTCTCGCCCAGGACCATGAAGGGTATCTGTGGGTCGGGACCTGGGGCGGTCTTTCCCGCTTCAACGGCAGCGAGTTCAGGAATTTTTTCCTGGGCGACGGCCTGCCCAACACGCGCATCCAGGAGCTCCTGGTCGGCAGCGACGGCGCACTATGGGTGGCCACGGAGAACGGGCTGGCGCGCTGGCTGGACCATCGCCTGGAGAAGATCGCCGACCCGGCCGTCAGCTCGGTCCGCTGCCGCGCCCTGGCCGAGGACGCCGACAAGCGGATATGGATCGGCACCGACAACGGCGTCGCGGTTTTTTCCGGCGGGAAACTCTCGCTTCAGCATCCCGGCGGCGGCGAAAACGGTCCGCTGGTCCAAGACATCCTCTTCGACCGCGCGGGGATCCTGGTGGCCGCCGACAACGGCCTGTGGCGTTGTTCCGCTGACGGGCCGCCCCAGGCCGTTGCCGCTCCAGACACGATCGACCCAGAGAAATTCCGCGCCCTGGCGGTGACCGCCGATGGGCTGTGGCTGGGCACGAACGGCGACGGAGTCTGGCTGCGCGACGACGCGGGCTGGCGCGCATACGCCGGCGGCGCCGCGGCCCCCCGCTCCATCTACCGCCTGGCCGTCGAGCCCTCGGGGACGCTGTACATTGCCACCAGCGACGGCGGCTTGTTCCGCAAGCTGCCCGGCCATTCCGGGCTCGAGCAGTGGCGAATGGAGAACGGCCTGCCCTCCAATTCCGTCACCGACGTCCTCGAGGACCGGGAGAACAACGTCTGGGTGGGCACCGACATCGGCGGCCTGGCCCGCCTCAGCGGCATGGCCGTGATCAACCACACGGAGAAGCAGGGCCTGCCCAGCGCCTGCGTCTTTGGCATCTCGCCGGGAGACACTCCCGATTCCCTCTGGCTGGGCACCTTGCGCGGCGCCATCCATTACCAGGTGCGGCCGCAGCCCCGGACCCTGGAGGTTGTCGGGGCCCGCGACGGGCTGGCCAACGAATGGGTCTGGAAGGTTCTGCGCACCGGCGACGGCACGCTCTGGTTCATGACCGATACCGCCCTGCTCTTTCGCCGGCAGGGGGAAAAGGCCATCCGTTCCCTGCCGCAGGACGTCCCTTTCCCGCGCACGGTTCCCTATGAAATGCTCCTCGACAAGCAAGGGAATCTCTGGGGCTGCGGGGAGTGGAGCGGCGGCGGGCTGGCGCGGCGCGACGCCAGGGGCCGCTGGCGAGGCTGGAACAGGACCGCGGCCGGGGAGCCCTTGACGCTCGTCAACCGCTTGGCGCTGCGCCAGCAAGGCGGAGTCTGGCTGGTGGCCAAAAGCAGCATATTTTTTTGTGCCGACGAGAAGATCACCCCGCTGGGCGCCCCCTGCCCCCTGGCGGGAAGCGGCAATATCTCGACGATCTTCGAAGACAGCCGCGGGCGGCTTTGGGCCGGCAACCATGCCGGCCTGGCGGTGCTGGATATAGACGGGCGCTGGCGCCTGCTCAACGATCATCCCGGCTTCGCCAACCACCATGTATTCTGCATCGGCGAGGACTGGAAGGGGACCATCTGGGTCAACACGGCCCGCGGCGCC
>CAYXCX010000237.1:345-1065 GCA_964463405.1 uncultured Clostridia bacterium | reverse complement strand
GGATGTCACGGTTACCACGCCACGGGGAACTGCCACGGCCCGCGGCGCCTTCCGCTTTCTGGACGGCTACAAGGTGGAGGCATTCACTCCTGATGACGGGCTGGCCGACTGGGAGACCAACGCCTACGGTTTTTTCAGCGACGTGCGCGGCGATATCTGGATCGGCACGATCAACGGCCTGTCGCAGTACAACCCGGCCCGGCGCAGCATCAACTCGACGCCGCCCCGGCTCGCGGTAGAGAGCGCGCAGCTGCCCAAGCGCCGGCTGGAATACCCGCGCTTCCTGGAGTTGTCCTGGAGCGAGCGAACGCTCGTCTTGAACGTCGCCGTTCTCTCCTACCGCAGCCGCAACCGCGCGGCGTTCCGCTACCGCCTGGACAGCATGGAGCCGGAGTGGCAGCAGGGCAAGCCCGACCTGCGCGAGCTGCGCTACACCAACCTGCCGCCCGGCTACCAGAAGCTGCTGCTGCAGCCGGTCAACGAATCGGGGATATGGGGCGACGTGGTCTCGCTGCCGCTGCGCGTGCGCCCGCCCTTCTGGATGACCCTGTGGTTCCGCCTGGCGGCGCTGGCCCTGCTGCTGGCCGCCGCCGTCGGCGCCTGGCGCTGGCGCACCATGCTGCTGCGCCGGCGCAACGTCGAGCTGGAAAAGGAGGTCGGCAAGCGCACCGCCGAGCTGGAGTACCTGGCCAGCTACGACCCCCTGACCGCGCTCCACAA
>CAYXCX010000237.1:0-335 GCA_964463405.1 uncultured Clostridia bacterium | reverse complement strand
GCTCTTTAACCGCCGCGCCGCCCTGGCCTTCCTCGAGCGGCAGCTCCGTCCCGAGCGCGGCGCCAACCGCCAGCTGGGGCTGATCATGATCGACCTCAACCGCTTCAAGCAGGTCAACGACACCCTGGGCCACGCCGCCGGCGACGGGGTGCTCAAGGAGATGGCCGCCCGCATCCAGGACTGCCTGCGCCAGGGCGACCTCCTGGGCCGACTGGGCGGCGACGAGTTCCTGGTGGTGCTGCCCGGCGCCGACGAGGATGCGCTGCGCGCGGTCGAGCGCCGCATCGCGGCGCTGGCCTGCCGGGCGGGCGAGGGCGAGGCGGCGGTCACCGTCA
>CAYXCX010000236.1:1736-3430 GCA_964463405.1 uncultured Clostridia bacterium | reverse complement strand
GAGGTGCGCAGCCTGGCCATCGACTGGCTGGGCCGGAACGTGGACGAGGCCGGCTTGCTCCGCCTGCGGCCGCTGCTGGCCCGGCGCCTGGCGCGGGGCGGCATCCAGGAAAAGACCGCCTGCCTGCGGCTGCTGGCCCGCAAGGGCAGCCTGGACGACCTGCCGCGGCTGCGCCGCTTGTACCTGCACAGCAGCTCGCTGCTGCGCGAGGAGGTGCTGGAGCTGCTCTACGCCTTTTACCGCCGCGGCCTGCTCGACGGCGCCGCCGTCCGCGCCGAGGCCCGGCAGGTGCTGGTCACCTCCAACCACCTGACCCCCGAGTTCCGCGTCAAGACCATCCTGCAGCGCATCCACCGCGAGGCCGAACGCCCATGATCGCCTGGCTCAGTGAACTGTTCGCCGGCCTGCCCGGGCAGCGCCTGCTGACCTACATCACCTTCCGCGCCCTGATGGCCATCCTCACCTCGTTCATAGTGGGCGTCGTGCTGGGGCGGCGCGTCATCCGCGCCATCTACCAGCTGAACTTCCGCGACCGCGCCCGCGACTTCGGCGACATGTCGCCGCGCAACAAGGACGGCACGCCGACCATGGGCGGGCTGATCATCTTCTTTTCCATGCTGGTCTCGCTGCTGCTGTGGGGCAGCTGGCGCCGGCCCAACGACTTTTTCCTGGTCACCATCCTGTTCACCGCCTTCTGGTTCACGGCGCTCGGCTTTTTCGACGACTACCTCAAGAACATCCGCGGCGCCAGCGACCTGGGCATGAACCGCGGGCTGAAGCTGCTGCTGCAGGGGCTGTTCGGCGTCATCCTGGCCCTGCTGGTGCTGGGCCCGGAATCGTCGCCGTTCGCCGCCGGCACGGCCACGCGGCTGCACCTGCCCTTCGTCAAGACCCCGCTGGTCGACCTGGGCCTGCTGTACTACCCCTTCATCGTGCTGGCGGTGATCGCCATCGCCAACGCCATCAACTTCGCCGACGGCCTGGACGGCCTGGCCTCGGTCCCCTCTGGGCTGCTGGCCGCCGTCTACGCCGTCTTCGCCTACATCATCGGCAACTCGGTGGCCGCCAAGTACCTGTGGTTCCCCTACGTGCCCGGAGCCGGCGAGCTGGTGGTGGCCCTGGCCGCCCTGGTCGGCGCCCTGGCCGCCTTCCTGTGGTTCAACGCCTACCCGGCCGAGGTGTTCATGGGCGACACCGGCTCGCTGCTCATCGGCGGCGTCATCGCCGCCTCGGCGGTGCTGCTCAAGCAGGAGCTGCTGTTCCTGATCGCCGGCGGCGTCTTCGTCATCGAGTTTTTGTCGGTGTTCATCCAGGACTACGTCGGCATCAAGCTGCTCAAGCGCCGCCTGTTCTACCGCGCCCCCATCCACCACACCTACCAGTTCCTGGGCATCGCCGAGCCCAAGATCGTCGTCCGCTTCTGGATCCTGGCCGTGATCTTCACCCTGGTCAGTCTGATCAGCATCAAGCTGCGCTGACGCTTTTGCGAGGAAACCCATGCCGCCAACGCCTGAAGTCCTGCAAGAAGAAAGGCCCGCCGCCACCCCCTGGCACGCCCTGAGCGCCGCCGAGGTGGCCCGCGAGCTGGCCACCCCCGCCGCCAGCGGCCTGGACGAGGCCGAGGCGGCCCGGCGCCTGGAGCTGCACGGCCGCAACGAGATCGCCGCCGCCCCGCGCCCCGGCTTCCTGAAGCT
>CAYXCX010000236.1:0-1726 GCA_964463405.1 uncultured Clostridia bacterium | reverse complement strand
CCGCCGTGTCGGGCTTCCTGGGCGAGTGGATCGAGGCCGCGGCCATCCTGGCCATCGTGCTGCTGAACGCCTTCCTGGGGGTGATCCAGGAGCAGCGGGCCGAGCAGGCGCTGGCCGCCCTCAAGAAGCTGGCCGCGCCCGAGGCGCAGGTGCTGCGCGGCGGCTCGCGGCGCTCCGTGCCGGCGCCGGAGCTGGTGCCGGGCGACATCGTGTTCGTGGAGGCGGGCAACTACGTGCCGGCCGACCTGCGCCTGCTGGAGGCGGTGAACCTGCGGCTGGAGGAGGCGGCGCTGACCGGCGAATCGCTGCCGGTGGAAAAGGACGCCGCCATCCGCCTGGAGGCCGACGTGCCGCTGGGCGACCGGCGCAACGCCGCCTTCATGGGCACGCTGGTGGCCGCCGGCCGCGGCACCGGCATCGTGGTCAGCACCGGCATGCACACGCAGATCGGCCTGATCGCCGCCATGCTGCAGCGGGTGGAGGAGGAGTCGACGCCGCTGCAGAAGCGGCTGGACGGCCTGGGCAAGACGCTGGGCGTGGCCGCCATCTTCGTCTGCGCCGCCGTCTTCGCCATCGGCCTGTGGCGCGGCCACGCGGCGCTGGAGATGTTCATGCTCGCCGTCGGCCTGGCCATCGCCGCCGTCCCCGAGGGGCTGCCGGCGGTGGTGACCATCAGCCTGGCCCTGGGCATGCGCGAGATGGTCAAGCGCCACGCCCTGATCCGCCGCCTGGCCTCGGTGGAGACGCTGGGCTCGACCACGGTCATCTGCACCGACAAGACCGGCACCCTGACCCAGAACAAGATGACCGTCACCCACCTCTGGGCCGACGACGACCTGCTCGAGGTCAGCGACGCCGGGGCGGTGCTGGCCGGCGAGTTCCGCCAGGGCGGCCGGGCCGTGGACATCAACGACCACCCGGCCATCGAGACCGCGCTGTGGATCGGCGCCCTGAACAACGACGCCCACATGGAGATCTCGGGCGCGAGCGGCGGCAGCGGCCCCACCTACCGCATGGTCGGCGACCCCACCGAGGGGGCGCTGCTGGTGGCGGCGGCCAGGGCCGGCTGCCTGCCGCGGCCGCTGGCCGAGAGCTACCCGCGCGTGGCCGAGGTGCCTTTCGACGCCACGCGCAAGAACATGATCACCGTGCACCACATCTTCAACCCGCTGCGGGCCGACTCCTCGCCCTTCGACGAGAGCCACCGCGACAGCGGCTACGCCGTGGCCGTCAAGGGGGCGCCCGACATGGTGCTGCGGCTGTGCAGCCGCTACCAGCGCCGCGACGACAGCGTGGCGCCCCTGGACGAGGAGGCGCGGCAGCGCATCCTGGACGCCAACCAGGCCATGACCCGCGCCGCCCTGCGCGTGCTGGGGCTGGCCTACCGCGTCGACGGCGAAAAGCCCGACGCGCGCGACGTGCCGGCGCTGGAGAAGGACCTGATTTTCGTCGGCCTGGCCGGCATGATCGACCCGCCGCGCCAGGAGGTGGCGCCGGCGCTGGCCAGCGCCGCCGCCGCCGGCATCCGCACCATCATGATCACCGGCGACTACCCCGAGACGGCGCGGGCCATCGCCTCGTCGATCGGCCTGCTGCGCCCGGGCCACCAGGTGCTCAGCGGCCGCGACGTGGACCTGCGCAACGCCGACGAGCTGCAGCGCGAAGTGCGCACCACCGACGTCTTCGCCCGCGTCTCGCCAGAGCACAAGCTGCGCATCGTCGAGGC
>CAYXCX010000235.1:1309-3438 GCA_964463405.1 uncultured Clostridia bacterium | reverse complement strand
CTGAAGCGGCACAAGGACGCGCTGAAGCGCTTCCGCCGTTACCTGCCGACGCTGGTCCTCAAGAAGCAGCAGCTGCAGATGGTCATCCGCCAGGTGGAGGCGCGGCTGGAGGCGGCCGACCGCAACCGGGCGGAGCGCCTCCAGGCCGCCGAAGCCTGGCTGGGCCTCTTTGGCGAACCCTTCCCGTTCGCCGACTGGCTGACTGTCTCCCGCCTGGAAACCGAGACGGCCAATGTCGCCGGCGTGGAGGTCCCGGTCTTCAAGTCGATCGAGTTCGCCGCCGCCGCTCCCGACCTGTTCCGGACGCCGCCCTGGGTCGACGCCGGCCTGGATCTCCTCGCCGACCTGGCCCGGCTCGAGGTTGAGATCGGCCTGCTGCGGCAGGAGATCGCCCTGCTGGCTGCCGAGCTGCGCACCACCAGCCAGCGCGTGAACCTCTTCGAGAAAGTCAAGATCCCCGCGGCCGTGGAGAGCATTCGCCGCATCCACATCTACCTGGGAGACCAGCAGACCGCGGCGGTGGTGCGGCGCAAGATCGCCAAGAGCAACCTCGTGGCCAGGGCGGAGGCGTCATGATCGTGGCCATGAAAAAAGCCACGGTGATCGCCCGCCGCGGCGAGAAGCAGGAGGCCCTGCGCCAGCTGCGCCGCCTGGGGCTGCTGCACCTGGCCGCGGTGCCGGCGCAGGTTCCCACGGCCCAGGAATGGCGCGAGAAGCGCTCGCTGCTGGAGCGGGCGCTGCTGGCGGTCGCCCCGGCCGCGAGCCGGGGGACGCCGTCTCCGCCCGCGGGCCTTGACGCCGACGCCGCCCTGCCGGCGGCCCGCGCCATCCTGGAAAAGCAGGAGGCGCTGCGCCTCCTGGGCGAGGAGCTGGCCGCGCTGGAAAGGGAGGCCGAACTCCTGCGCGAATGGCAGGGGGTTTCCCTGGCCGACCTCCAGGCCCTGCGTGCCGGGGGGCGCGAGATCCGCTTTTACGAGGCGCCGGCCAGGCGCCGCCAGGCCGTCCCGGCCGGGCACCAGGCCTTCGTCGTCAAGCGCCGGCGCGGACTGCTGTGGCTGGCGCTGATCGGCCCGGCCGCAGCGGCGCCCGAGGTCGACTGGAAGCCGCTGGCGCCGCCCAGGCGCGGCGCCGCCGAGCTGGAGGCGCTGCGGCGCGAGAGGCGTTCCGCCGGCGACCGGCTGCGCCGCGAGCTGGCCCAACTGGAGCCTCACGCCGCCGGGCTGCGGCAGGCGATCGCCGCGGCCGGGCGCGAGATCGAGCTGGCCGAGGCGGCCGCAGCCATGGGCCAGACCGAGGCCCTGGCCTACCTGGCCGGCTTCCTGCCCGCCGACCGGACCGGAACTCTGGCCGAGTCCTGCCGCGCCAACGGCTGGGGCCTGCTGCTGCAGGACCCGGGCCCCGGCGACGACGTGCCGACCATCGTCCGCAACCGGCGCTGGATCGACCTCATCCGCCCGATTTTCGAGCTGCTGGGCGCGGTCCCCGGCTACCAGGAATTCGACATCAGCTTCTTTTTCCTGCTTTTCTTCACCTTCTTCTTCGCCGCCATCATCGGCGACGGCGGCTATGGCGCGCTATTCCTGGCCGCCGCCCTGGCGCTGCGCCGGCGCAGCCGGCGCCGGGGGCAGGAGCCGGCGGCCATCCTCTCGCTGCTGGCGCTGCTCAGCGCCTGCACCGTTGTCTGGGGGGCGCTGACCGGCACCTGGTTCGGCTCGCGCACGCTCGCCGCGCTGCCGCCCCTGTCCTGGCTCATCGTGCCTGCGCTCTCCACCTTCAACCCGCAAAGCGGCGAGACTTTCAAGATCGTCTTCTTCACGGTCGGCGCCGCCCACATCGCCATCGCCCACTTCTGGAGCTTCCTGCGCCAGGCCCGGGAGAAGCCGCTCCTGCGCTCGCTGGCGCAGCTCGGCTGGATGACGCTGGTGCTGGGGCTCTATCCCGTGGTCTTGAACCTGGTGATCAGCGGCGAACGATTCCCCATCCCGCGCTTCGCCCCCTGGATGATCGGAGGCGGCTTCCTCGCCGTCGTCCTTTTTGCCCAACAGCAGGGGCGCTTCCTAGTCGGCGTCGCCCGCGGGGCGGCCGGCCTGCTGACCACCTTCCTGAGCAGCATCAGCGCCTTCTCCGAC
>CAYXCX010000235.1:0-1299 GCA_964463405.1 uncultured Clostridia bacterium | reverse complement strand
CATCATCTCCTACATCCGCCTGTTCGCCGTCGGCCTGGCCACCGTCGAGATCGCCAAGAGCTTCAACGCCATGGCCGCCGGCTTCGGCCCTGGGCCGTTCGGCCTGCTGGCCGGCTTCCTGGTCCTGCTGCTGGGCCATGCGCTGAACATGGCCATGGGCGCCCTGTCGGTGGTCGTCCACGGCGTTCGCCTGAACATGCTGGAGTTCTCCGGCCACCTGGGCATGGAGTGGTCGGGAAAGCCTTACAAGCCCTTTAAGGAGTAGAACATGGAATTTGGCCTCATCGGAATCGCGGCAACCATGGCCTTGGCCGCCATCGGCTCGGGCATCGGCGCCGGCGTGGCCGGCATGGCGGCCATCGGCGCCTGGAAAAAGTGCTTTGCCCAGAACAAGCCCGCCCCCTTCATGCTGGTGGCCTTTGTCGGCGCCCCCTTGACCCAGACCGTCTACGGCTTCATCCTGATGAACGCCCTCAAGGGGGCGATCGCCAGGATGGATGCCGGCATGATCCTGGGCATCGGCGTCTTCGGGGGGCTGGCGATGGGCGTTTCGGCCTGGTTCCAGGGCAAGGCCGGCGCCTGCGCCAGCGACGCTTTCGCCGAAACCGGCAAGGGCTTCGGCAATTACATCATGGTCGTCGGCCTGATCGAGACCGTGGCCCTGTTCGTCATGGTGTTCATGCTCGGCGTCATTGGTTGAGAACCGGACGAACCGAGCTCGGCGTACGGCCGACGACGAACGGCGGACGGCCCTAAAGATCCCCGACAAGTGGGCGTATGGCCGACGGCAAAATCGCTGTCTCCCCATTCAGGTGCTCGTCTCTGTACTTTTCAGTGCTGTTGCCGTACGCCGATTGCCGTAAACCTTACGCCCCGTGGCAATTGACTTTGCCCCAGCCATTGACTACCATTTCCAGATCATAGGAGAAGCCATGATCGTCGAACTCGAGCAACTGACCATCAAATGCCTGCTGGAAAGGACTTTCGAAACCTTCGGCAGCAATCCCTCGATCGCCTCGGTCGGCGACCAGCCCATCGTCTACCTGCAGCTCAAGCAACAGATCCAGGAGGCGGCCGGGGCCCTGGCCGCCCGCGGCATCCAGAAGGGCGACCGCGTGGCCATCATGGGCGAGAACTGCCCCAACTGGGTGATCGCCTACCTGGCCCTCACCTCCATGGGCGCCGTGGCCGTGCCCATCCTCACCGGCTTTCCCGAAACCGACACCCGCCACATCCTGCGCAACTCCGAGGCCCAGGGCATCTTCATCGAGGCCAAGCAGCGCCCCAAGCTCGAGGGGC
>CAYXCX010000234.1:3178-3448 GCA_964463405.1 uncultured Clostridia bacterium | reverse complement strand
CGCCGGACAGCAGCGGCGCGGCCGCGAGGCACAGCGAAACGCAAACCAGGACGGCGATTTTCTTTTTCATGGCGACTCCTTTGTGCATATCAGAATTCCGCGCTTTTGGGCGTGCGCGGGTAGGGGATGACGTCGCGGATGTTCTCCATGCCGGTCAGGTACATGAGCGCCCGCTCGAAGCCGAGGCCGAAGCCGGCGTGCGGGGCGCCGCCGAAGCGGCGCAGGTCGAGATACCAGCGGTAGTCCTCCCTGCTCAGGCCCATTTCGGCG
>CAYXCX010000234.1:2099-3168 GCA_964463405.1 uncultured Clostridia bacterium | reverse complement strand
GAGCACGTCGTGGCGTTCCTCGCGCTGGCTGCCGCCGACGATCTCTCCGACCTCGGGGACCAGCAGGTCCATGGCCGCCACCGTGCGCCCGTCGTCGTTCAGGCGCATGTAAAAGGCCTTGATCTGCTTGGGGTAGTCGGTGACGAAGACCGGCTTGCGGAAGACCTGCTCGCTCAGGAAGCGCTCGTGCTCGGTCTGCAGGTCCCGGCCCCACTCGGGCGGGAAGGCGAATTTCTGGCCCGATTTCTTCAGCAGCTCGACGGCCTCGGTGTAGGTGACGCGCTCGAAACTCGCGTCGCGCACCAGCCGCAGCCGCTCGAGCAGCCCGGCGGCGATGAAGCGGTTGAAGAACTCCATCTCCTGCGGCGCCTCGTCGAGCATGAAGGCGATGACGTACTTGAGCATCTCCTCGGCCAGGGCCATGTTGTCGTCCAGCCCGGCGAAGGCGATCTCGGGCTCGATCATCCAGAACTCGGAGGCGTGGCGCTGGGTGTTGGAGTTCTCGGCGCGGAAGGTGGGGCCGAACGTATAGACTTTGCCGAAAGCCAGGCAGAAGCCTTCGACGTTGAGCTGGCCGGAGACGGTCAGGCTGGTCTCGCGGCCGAAGAAGTCCTGGGTGTAATCCGCCGCTCCCCGGTCGTTCAGCGGCGGCTTGACGGGATCCAGGGTGGTGACGCGGAACATCTGGCCGGCCCCCTCGCAGTCGCTGCCGGTGATGATCGGCGTGTGGACGTAGACGAAGCCGCGCTCGTGGAAGAACCTGTGAATGGCGTAGGCCAGCAGGCTGCGCACGCGGAAAACGGCCATGAAGGTGTTGGTGCGCGGCCGCAGGTGGGGCATGGTGCGCAGGAACTCGAAGGAGTGGCGCTTTTTCTGCAGCGGGTAGTCGAGGGCGGAGAGGCCAACCGCCTCGATGGTTGAGGCTTTCAGCTCGAACGGCTGGCCGGCGGCCGGCGAGGCCACCAGCGTTCCGGACGCCCTCAGCGCGGTCCCCAGCGGGAACTTGGCCACGGCGGCGAAATTGGCCAGCCCGCCGTCGTAGACGACCTGCAGGTTCTTGAAGCAGGAG
>CAYXCX010000234.1:0-2089 GCA_964463405.1 uncultured Clostridia bacterium | reverse complement strand
TGAGTTCGATAAAGGCGAAGTTCTTGGAATCGCGCTGGGTGCGGATCCAGCCGCGCACCTCGATCTCGCGGTTCAGCAGCGCCTCATGATCGGCGAAAATATGTTTGACGGTCGTCCAGCCCATGGCCCACCTCGTGAAAGACCCCATTGTAGCGCAAATTCCCGGGTCGGGCAAATTAACCTCCACCGCTGCGCCCCGGGTGCGGTTGACTTGCCGGGCGTTTCGTTTCACAATGGAGCCATGAAGGCAAACCAAGCATTCCTGATCCGCTCGCTGTTCCTTGCGCTCCTGTTCCCGTGCTTTTTGCTCCTCCACGGCCCTGTTCTCGCCGCGGACGACGATGTCCTGCAGCGGCTCGGCCTGACGCCGGCGGCGGCCAAGGAAAGCCTGCTCGGGCCGCTCTCCGGCGCCACCCCCTACCACGATGCCGCTTACAAGGCCTTCAAGGCCATGCCGGCGCCGGTCCGCGCCGAGGTCGTGCACGCCGGCCTGAGCTGGATCAAGGCCGCCGTCTCGGCCCCGGGCTTCCTGGAGGCGTACCGCAGGCTGCGCGAGAGCGAGAAGCCGGCGCCCCCGGAGCCGCGCCTTTCCGCCGACGACGAGATGACGAAGATGAAGACGGAAGTGGAGAAGAACATCGCCGAGATGCGCAAGAACATGGCGGGCATGGACGCTGAAATGAAGAAGCAGATGGAGGCGGTCATAAAGGAGATGCGCGCCCAGATGGAGCGGATGGAGAAGGATCCGCAGCAGAAGAAGATGATGCGCCAGGGCATGGAGATGTCGGTCGAGGAGGACAAGAAGCGCCACGAGAAGGATCTCGCTGAATGGCAGCAGCGCTATCCGGCCGATCCCCGGGAACTGATTAAAAAGCGCATCCGCGAGTTCCTGGCCGTCAGCGCCAGCGTCGATTTTTCCGCCCGCCTCGAGCCGCGCGGCAAGAGCATGATCTTCAGCCGCGAGGACTACGAGAAGGAGCCGCCCGAGTGGAAGCTCTGCTTCCGCGCCGGCAAGGAGGCGACGGCGGCCGCCCGGGCCTTCGCCGCCGCCTGGCTGGCCGAGCTCGAGAAAATTTGATTTGCCGAGGAGGAAAGACATGAAGCCAAACGCAAAGAACGCCCTGCGTTCGGCGGCGCTGGCCCTGGCCGCCGCCGGCCTGCTCCTGGCCGCGCCGCTGGCGGCGCAGAAAGACTTCAGCCAATCGGAAAAGGAGATGCTGGCCAAGTACAAGCAGGCCCGCGCCCATTTTTTGAAAGGCGGCGAAAACCTGAAAAAGGGCAAGCTCGACAAGGCCGAGAGGGACGCCGACAACAGCCTGGGCATCCTGCCCCGCTACGCCGACGCCCGCCTGCTCAAGGCCGAGATCGGCTACCAGCGCGGCCGCTACGAGGAGGCGCTGACCGAGATCACCATCGCCAAGGACGACTTCGTCACGGTCAAGGACCTGTACGCCTTCTCCTACCAGGATTACCTCGAACGGCTGCGCGAACAGCGCGACGACCTGGAAAACTACATCAAGGACATGTCGACCAACGTCTCGGACAAAGGCTCTTCCCAGGGGCGCAACCCGGCCCAGGCCGCCATCAGCAAGGCCAGGCAGGACATCGCCGAAATCGATCGCAAGCTGCACGAGCCCATCCCGCAAACCATGGAGATTCCGGCCGAGTTCCATTACATCCGCGCCAACATCCTGTTCAAGCTCAAGCGCTTCGCCGAGGCGCGCGACCAGTACCAGGCCGCGGTCAAGGCCAATCCGCGCCATGCCAACGCCTGGAACAACCTGCTCAGCATCCATTTCGCCAGCGGCGACCAGGCCGGCACCCTGCGCCTGCTCGAGGAGGCCGAGACCAACGGCGTCCAAGTCAACGAGAAACTGAAGCAGGCGATCCTGGGGAAAAAGTAGGCGGCGCCACCGCGGCCCGGCCAGCCGAAAAAAACGCAGCCCTGGATTGCCCCGGACGTTCCGTTCGCTTACAATGGGGGAAACAGGCTGAGTCAACAAGATGAGAACCGCGATTTTTTACTACTCTGGAACCGGCAACTCCCTGTGGTCGGCGCGGCTGCTGGCGGAGAGGCTGGGCGACGCCG
>CAYXCX010000233.1:0-3473 GCA_964463405.1 uncultured Clostridia bacterium | reverse complement strand
AGCTCGACGAGCTGGACGCCTGGAACCTCGACGCCCGGCTGGAGACGGCCATGGACGCCCTGCGCTGCCCGCCCGGCGACGCGCCGGTGGCCACCCTCTCGGGCGGCGAGAAGCGCCGCGTGGCCCTGTGCCGCCTGCTGCTGCAGGAGCCCGACATCCTGCTGCTCGACGAGCCGACCAACCACCTCGACGCCGAGTCGGTGCAGTGGCTGGAGCACCACCTGCAGCAGTACAAGGGAACGGTCATCGCCGTCACCCACGACCGCTACTTCCTGGACAACGCCGCCCAGTGGATCCTGGAGCTCGACCGCGGCGAGGGCATCCCCTGGAAGGGCAACTACTCCTCCTGGCTGGAGCAGAAGCAGCAGCGGCTGGCCGGCGAGGCCAAGGCCTCGGAGCGCCAGCAGCGGCAGCTGGAGCGCGAGCTGGAGTGGGTGCGCATGTCGCCGCGCGCCCGCCAGGCCAAGGGCAAGGCGCGCCTCGGCAACTACGAAAAGCTCCTGGCCGCCGACAAGGCGGCGCGCATCGAGGAGGCGCGCCTGTACATCCCCTCGGGGCCGCGCCTGGGCGAGCGGGTCATCGAGGCCGAGGGCATCGGCAAGTCGTACGGCGACAAGCTCCTCTTCGAGAACCTGTCGTTCAGCCTGCCCCGGGCCGGCATCGTCGGCGTCATCGGCGCCAACGGCGCCGGCAAGACCACCCTCTTCCGCCTGCTGACCGGCCAGGAAAAGCCCGACAGCGGCGCCGTCCGCCTGGGCGAAACGGTCAGGCTGGCCCACGCCGACCAGGAGCGCCTGGCCATCGACTCCGACAAGCCGGTGTGGGAGGCGATCTCCGACGGCCAGGAGAGCTTCCTGCTCGGCGGCAAGACGGTCAACGCCCGCGCCTACGCCTCGTGGTTCAACTTCACCGGCGGCGACCAGCAGAAGAAGGCCGGCGTGCTCTCCGGCGGCGAGAGGAACCGCCTGCACCTGGCGCGCATCGTCAAGGCCGAGGCCAACGTCCTGCTCCTGGACGAGCCGACCAACGACCTGGACGTCAACACCCTGCGCGCCCTGGAGGACGCCCTCGACGACTTCGCCGGCTGCGCCGTGGTCATCTCCCATGACCGCTGGTTCCTCGACCGCATCGCCACCCACATCCTGGCCTTCGAGGGCGAAAGCCGCGTCACCTGGTTCGCGGGCAACTACTCCGACTACGAGGCCGACCGCCGCAAGCGGCTGGGCCACGAGGCCGACCGGCCGCACCGCGTCCGCTACCGCAAGCTCACGCTATAGCAGACCCGCCAGCGGTCCAACCGCTGGAAGCGGTCGCCAGCCGGCGGCCGTGCCGGCCCCGGCTCAGAGCGCATCCCGGGCATGGGAACGCAGTATCCTCAGGCAGTCAGCGAGCGGAACGGCTTCCCTGCCGACCACCCGCATCTCCTCCGGCCGGCCGCGCATTGCGCCGGCCACGCCGCCGATGAGCGTGGCCCCACCCCAGCAAAACAGGCCCAGAAGCGCGGCGCCAGTCTGCTCATACCCCTCGCCGCCGTGGCGGCTCCTGGCTATGAGGGTTCCCGCTCCCAGGCCGCCGATGAAGCCAACGGCCAGCCCGGACAGGACTTTGGACCTCTTCTTGAGCTTCACGACCGCCACCCGCTCGATGGCCACGGTGCAGCCACGCCTCCGGGGTGAGTCGAAGAGGATCAGGTCGCAGCCCCTGACGGCCAGCAATTCGCCCGAGATGCGGCTCCCGTCGATCATGAGCAGCTCGATCGCCGAGCCCCTCCTGCCCACGGCCGCCAGCGGCGCGCACACAGACGAGATGATACCCAACAAGGCCATAGCCAGAGCCAACGATTTTTTCATGCTCCCCCTACAGTTCCACGCTCAAGAGCCTTATGTTGACGCGCATCCCGGGCCTGGCGCTGATCCCGGGCACGATCTGGGGCCTGACCTGCACGTCAGGGAAGCCGACGCCCAGGCGGCCGGCGCTGAGGTTCAGCAGCCCGCTGCCGCCGGGGCGCCGCCAAGAGGCCAGGGAGTTCCCGTAAAAAATGGCGGCGCCGGCCGGGGGCAGCACGGCCAGGGGGACAACCGCCATCAGCCCAAGGCCTCCGGCGTTGCCCAGCAAGGCGGCGGCGCCCAGGGCCGCTCCCTCGCCGAGCAGGCTTCCCAGCAGCGCGCTGCTGAAGCTTCCCCGCCGGCCGGCGGCCAGGTGGACGCCGACGGCGCTGCCGATCACCGAGCCAGCCAGGATGCCCAGCGCCGCACCGGCCGAGATCAGCGACTCGCCGGAGTTGTCGATGCGCCCCCCGGCCATCCCCCCGGCGACGGCGCCGAGCACATTCCCCAGCACGCCGGGCATCACGAGATCGGACCAGCCGTCGCCGCCGCCCTGGCCGAACGCCGGCAGCGCGGCCAGCGCCAGGACAGCCAGGAACGCGATCGCCTTTTTCATGATCTCCTCCTCGGCGCGCTCGGGGCGCCCGGGGATGGAACACCGCGACGCCGGCAAAGCGTCACCCGGTTCGCGGGTGGCGGAATGCTTTTCCGGTTGTGTTATACTGGGCATGAGAGGAATCCGCAGCAAGCGCCATGAAAGACGACGGCCGCACCCCCATCGACGTGGAAGGATTGTACCGCCGCTATGCCCCCATGGTGCTGCGCCGCTGCCGCGCCCTGCTGCGCGACGAGAATCAGGCGGCCGACGCCATGCAGGAGGTCTTCGCGCGCCTGCTCCGCCATCGCGACCGCCTGCACGGCCGCTACCCCTCCAGCCTTCTTTACCGCATGGCCACCAACGTCTGCCTCAACCTGATCCGCGAGCGGAAGACGCGGGGCAGCGATTCGGGCGGCGAGATGCTGGAGCGCATCGCCTGCGCCGCCGGCCAGGAGGAGCGGACGCTGGCCTCGGTCATCCTGGAGCGGCTTTTCCGGCGCGAGAAGCCGTCGACCCGGGAGATCGCCGTGCTGCACTTCGTCGACGGCATGACGCATCGCGAGGTGGCGCGGGAGGTCGGGCTGTCGGTCTCGGGAGTGCGCAAGCGGCTGCGCGAGTTCCGCGCCCGCGTGCTGGAAACGCAGGAGGGATAGGATGAGCCAGGAAAAGCGAGCGCCCGATTGGCTGCTGGAGCGCTACCTGCTCGGCGAGCTGCCGCGGCGGCAGCGGCGGCGCCTGGAAAGCGAACTGCAGCGCGACCCGGAGTTGCGCGCCGCCCTGGAGGAGCTGAAGCGCTCGGACCGGCGGATCCTGAGCCAGTACCCCCCCGAGCAGGCGATCCCGCGCATCCTTGGCCGGGCCGGGCTGGCGCGCCCGGCCGCGGCGCCGCGGCGCCGCCGGCTGGCCTGGGTCGCGGCGCCGGCGCTGGCCCTGGCCCTGCTGCTTTTGGTCTTCCTGCCGCCGCTGCTGCGCAGCCGCCTGGAGCGCGGGGCCGCTGACGGCGATTATATCGGGCGCAAGGGCGGGGCCGGCCCGGCCGCCGCCCCGGC
>CAYXCX010000232.1:0-3476 GCA_964463405.1 uncultured Clostridia bacterium | reverse complement strand
TTTGCAGGAGCTGCTCGCCGGGCAGAAGATCACGCTGACGGTCTCCGCGCCGGCCATTGACCGTTTGGCCGAAGCCGGCTTCGACCCGCAATTGGGGGCCCGGCCGCTGCGCCGCGTCATCCAGCAGGAGATCCAGGACAAACTGTCGGTCATGATCCTGGAGGGCCGCCTGGCCCAGGGAGGCTCGGTGGCCGTTGACTGGCGCGGGGGGAAGTTCACCTTCGCCTGACCGCCCGCCGCCCTGCAATCGTTAATGGGCAAATTATTTTCAAAAACGGCGTGAACATGGTACAATGAAGCCAGCCAAAACCAACCCAAGGAGGTAACCCAAATGGCTGATAAATCATTCAACGCGTTCAAAATGGCGCAAACCCAGTTCGACAGCGTCGCCGAGAAGCTGGACCTGGATCCGGCCACCCGCGACCTGCTGCGCAACCCGCTGCGCGAGTACCACTTCCTCATCCCGGTCAAGATGGACGACGGCACGGTCAAGATCTTCCAGGGCTTCCGCGTGCAGCACAACGACTCCCGCGGCCCCTGCAAGGGCGGCATCCGCTTCCACCCCCAGGAGACCATCGACACGGTCAAGGCCCTGGCCACCTGGATGACCTGGAAGTGCGCCGTGGTCGACATCCCGTTGGGCGGCGGCAAGGGCGGCGTCATCTGCGACCCGCACAACCTCTCCATGCGCGAGCAGGAGCAGATCTGCCGCGGCTGGGTGCGCCAGATCGTGCGCAACGTCGGCCCGCTGCAGGACGTGCCGGCCCCCGACGTCATGACCAACGCCCAGCACATGATCTGGATGATGGACGAATACGAGAAGATGACCGGCGCCAAATACCCCGGCTTCATCACCGGCAAGCCGGTGGGCATGGGCGGGTCCCTTGGCCGCACCGAAGCCACGGGCTACGGCGTCATCTTCACCCTGCGCGAGGCGCTGAAGGAGCTGGGCATCGACATCAAGAAGACGACCGCCGCCTTCCAGGGCTTCGGCAACGTCGCCCAGTATGCCGTCAAGCTCTACCAGGAGTACGGCGGCAAGGCCGTCTGCGTCTCCTGCTGGGACCAGAAGGAGAGCAAGTCCTACACCTTCATCAAGAAGAGCGGCATCGACCTGGAGCAGCTGAAGGGCATCACCGACAAGTTCGGCGGCATCGACAAGGCCAAAGCCAAGGATCTGGGTTACGAGGTCGCCGATGCCCAGGCCTGGATCAAGCAGGAGGTCGACATCCTGGTGCCGGCCGCCCTGGAAAACCAGGTCAACGCCGAGACCGTGAAGAACATCTCGGACAAGGTGAAGGTGATCGCCGAGGGCGCCAACGGCCCGACCACCCCCGAAGCCGACGAGGTGATCAAGAAGCGTAATATCTTCGTCATCCCCGACTTTTTGGCCAATGCCGGCGGGGTCTCCTGCAGCTACTTCGAGCAGGTCCAGTGCAACATGAACTACTTCTGGACCAAGGAAGAGGTCCTGAGCAAGCTGGACAACGTCATGACCTCGGCCTTCCACGCCGTCTACGGCCTGGCCAAGCAGAAGCAGGTCTACATGCGCGACGCCGCCTACATGATCGCCGTCAACCGCGTCGCCCAGGCCTGCAAGCTGCGGGGCTGGGTGTGAGGCTTCCTGTTCGTTAATCCGGGGGCGCCTTCGGGCGCCCCTTTTTTTTTGGGGAGGACACGATGGACGAGCAGCAGAACTCGATCGACCGCCTGCTCCACGACATGCGCGAGCGGGCCAAGGAGCTGAACTGCCTCTACCAGGTCGAAGAACTTCTCACCCGCCCCGGCCAGTCGCTGGCGGAGATCTTCAGCCAGCTCCTCCAGGTCATCCCCGCGGGCTACCAGTTCCCCGACATCTGCCAGGTGCGGATCGTCCACGATGAGGCGGCGTACCAGACCCCGGGGTACGCGCCCTCGCCGCGCCTGCAAAGCGCCGAGATCCGCGTCGAGGACAAGGCGGTCGGTTCCATCGAGGTCTCCTACACCCGCGAGGTGCCGCAGACGGAGAACAGCTACTTCCTCCGCGACGAGCACAAGCTGCTGCAGACCATCGCCGAGCGCATCGGCCGCACCATCCTCCACTTCAAACTCGAGCAGGTCTCGCGCGAGTGGGAGAGCGCCCAGAAGGCCCTCAGCGACAAGAACAAGAAGGAATGGATGGTGATCGTCGACCTGCTGCGGCGCACCGACCAGAACCTCTACATCCACCTCGGCCGCAAGATGGTCTACCACCTCTTCTGGAACGGCGTGGCCGAGGCCAAGGAACTGCTGAAGTCGCTCAGCAAGGACCGCGACGCCGCCCAGAGCGACCTGGGCGACGACCTCAACCGCCCCAGCCAGCGGCGCTCGCAGCTGGAGCTGCTGGAGCTCAGCGACAAGACGTTCCGCATCTCCGCCCGCTACCTGACCGACAGCGAGATCCTGGGCAACATCCAGAAATGGATCCAGGAGGACAAGGCCGGCTTCCTGAGCAAGGCCATCAACAACATCGACCTGCCGCTGGTCGAGGTGATCAACGCCATCACCCACTACCACTACATCTCCGGCGGCAAATACGAGCTCTCGCCGCCGATGGAGAAGGGGCTGCGCGTCTCGCTGATCCGCCGCTTCTTCTCCGACCACCTGGACTTCATCAACATCGCCAAGAACCACATCGAGGTGCGCCATTTCTACGACCTGGTTCAGCGCATCATCTACCCGGCCAACGGCTACGGCCGCCTGGGCGGCAAGAGCGCCGGCCTGTTCCTGGCCCAGAAGATCCTCACCCAGCCCGGCGAGCATGCCGCCGCCCTGCAGGACCTGCGCTATCCCAAGACCTGGTACATCACCACCGATGCCATCATGAGCTTCCTCAGCTACAACAACCTGGAGGAGGTGAACGAGCAGAAGTACAAGGAGATCGACCAGATCCGCCTGGAATACCACAACGTCATCCAGCTGATGAAGAATTCGCACTTCCCGGTGGAGATCATCAAGGGGCTGGCAATGGCCCTCGACGATTTGGGCGACAAGCCCCTGATCGTGCGCAGCTCCAGCCTGCTGGAAGACCGCATGGGCACGGCCTTCTCCGGCAAGTACAAGAGCCTGTTCCTGGCCAACACCGGCGGCAAGCAGGAGCGGCTCGACGCCCTCACCGACGCCATCGCCGAGGTCTACGCCTCCATCTTCGGCCCCGATCCCATCGAGTACCGCGCCGAGCGCGGGCTGCTCGACTTCCACGAAGAGATGGGCATCATGATCCAGGAGGTCGTCGGCCAGCGGATGGGCGACTACTATTTGCCGGCTTTCGCCGGCGTGGCCTTCAGCCACAATGAGTTCCGCTGGTCGGCGCGCATCAAGCGCGAGGATGGGCTGGCGCGCCTGGTCCCCGGCCTGGGAACCCGCGCCGTCGACCGCGTGAGCGACGACTACCCGATCCTCATCTCGCCGGGCATCCCCAACCTGCGCGTCAACGTCACCGCCGAGGAAACCATGCG
>CAYXCX010000231.1:0-3507 GCA_964463405.1 uncultured Clostridia bacterium | reverse complement strand
CCCGGGGCGCTGGGCAGGATCTCGGTCAGGTCCTTGGCCTTGAGCGGTTCGATCTTGGGGAGCTTCAACTCCGAAAGCGAGGCGTAGGGCAGTTCGCGGGGGACCGTAGCCGTCACGGTCACCGACTCGGTGACCATGGGCAGGGCAGTTCCCTTTTCCTTGTCCTTCTTTTCCGCGCTCTCTTCCTCCGCGGCCGAAAGCAGCCCGAACAGGAAGATGCACAGGGCGATAGCGAGCGATTTTTTCATTTTATGCAGACCTCCGTTTGAAATCGAAACTCTGGAGGCTGGCGTGGGGCAATGGCGAAAAAAGCAGTAGTTCATCGGGCCTCCTTCTCAAAGATGGAAGGCATGACCGTTTCCAGTCATACCCTTTCGGCCGTTGGGCGTGGTCCGTGGGGCTTTAGCCCGGACGGCTCGGAGTCAGGCGGGAAGTATAGAACGAATTAATTTTATTGTCAACAATTAAAATACGGGAAGATCGGGAACTAGTCGATGGCCACCATCACCGACGAGGCCTTGATGACCGCGTAGGCGGCCTTGCCTTTCTTGAGCCCGAGGTGATCGGCCGATTCCTTGGAGATCATGGCCACAACCTGCACGCCGCCGGGGATATCGATGATGATCTCGGTGTTGACCTTTCCCGGCCGTACGTCGGCCACCTTGCCTTTGAATACGTTCCTGGCGCTGATTTTCATTTGATCCTCCCGCGGTCTTGATTGTAGCACCTGGGGGACGCCCTGGGAAGCCGCTCAATGCACGATGGCTTGGATGGCCAGGACCCAGAGGGGCAGGGTGACGAAGGAGAGGAGGGTGGAGACGGCGATGATCCCCGACAGCAGCTTCTCGTCCAGGGGCACGTACTCGCCGAAGAAGGTGGCCATTGTCGCCGTGGGCATCACCGCCTGCAGCAGGATCACTCGCCGGCTCACGTCGTCGACCTCGAACAACAGGCAGATCGCGGCCACGGTCGCCAGGCCCAAGGCGAAGCCGCCAACGAGACGGAAAAAGGAGGCGGTGAGGACCAGCCGCAGCCGCTCGGCCGGCATGAGCAGGACCAGGTTCTGGCCGATGGCGAACAGGATCAAGGGGATGGCCAGGGCGGCGAACTGGGAGACGAAATCGTTCAGGAACCTGGGCAGGACGACGCCGGCGGCGTTCAGGGCCAGGGCGGCGGCGGCCGTGCCGATGGGCACGCCGGCGTTGCGCGCCAGCACCTTGAAAAAGCCGGTCGTCGGCTCGAGCGCACAGACATGGCAGAAGCGGCGGCGCAGTACGAAGCCGCAGACGAGGAAGACCGGCCAGAAAAACATGGAAAAGAAGACGGCGCGGGTCAGGGCGGCGGCGCCGAAGAAGGCCGCGATCACGCCCCAGCCCAGGAAGGCGTAGTTGCCGGCAAAGACCGAGAAGGCGAAGGTCAGCTGCTGCCCCTCGTCGGCCCGGATCAGCGGCGTGGCCAGCAGGGCGGCGGCGGTGTATAGGGCCGTCAGGAAGACGAAACCGGCGATCACCGGCAGCGCCTGGCGCAGGCTCTCGACGTCGGCGCGATAGAGGTTTTGGAAGATCAGGAAGGGCAGGGCCACGCGCACCACGAACTTGCGCAGCGCGGCGACTTCGTTCTCGCGGAAGACGCGGGCCTTCTTCAGCAGCCAGCCGAAGGCGATCGGCAGCAGGATGGCCAGCAGGGTGGGCAGCAAGTCGTCGTTCATGGGCGGAGGGTGCTCATTTGACTTGGATTATAACCCAGTCGCCGTTTGGGCACAAAGCAGGCGTTAGGGCCTTCAGCCCTTGGCGCCGGAGCCGACGGCGTAGAGCGCCGGATGGTCGCCCAGATGGCGGCCAGGGACTCCGCCGGAGACGGGGGCCGGGCCGCGGACCATGCGCCAGGAGTGGATCCCCTCCTGCAGGCCGGGCCAGGCGCGGAGCAGGCGCGCCGCCTCTGAATTTGTCTCCAGCACGCCGACGCGCAGCGCCTCGCTGCCGTGCTCTCCCGCCAGCTGCTCCAGGAGCGGGGCGGCCTCCTCCGGCGCCAGCGCCGCCCAGGGTCCGACGGCCAGCAGCCCGTCTCCGGGCCGGGCCATGATCCAGCCCCTGATTTCTCCTCCGCGCTCGGCGACCAGACAATTCCGGGGGAAGGTTTCCAGCCGGCGGCGCAGGAAGAAGGAGCGGTCGTCGCCGAAGAGCTCCCGGTCCAGCGCGCAAAGACGGTCCATGTCCTCAGGGCGCAGGGGACGGATGGGGTCGTGCTTGCGCCCCTTGAACTTGCCGCGGAAGCGCAGCGAGCGGCAGAGCTTGCGGAAGCCCATCTTTTCGTAGTAGGAGACGGCATTCAGGTCGCCGTCCAGGTAGATGCCCTCCAGGCCGGCGGCGAGCAGATAATCGAGCGCCCGCTGGAAGAGGATCTGGCCGATGCCCAGCAGGCGCAGGTGGCGGCTGACGACCAGCTCGCCGATGAAGCCGCTGCGCTCGTACTTTGTGGCGATGCAGACGCCCGCCTTTTCGCCGTCCGCCTCGGCCAGGAAGCAGCCGGCCGCGTCGTGGGCCAGGAACGCCGAGAAGGAGTCCATGCTTTCGCTGCTCCAGCCGGCCTGGCGGGTGAGGGCGGTGGCAAAATCGAGGTCAGCCGCCGTCATCGAGCGGACGATCACTCGCGCTGCGCCGCTCATGATCCCTCCTCAGTACCCCAGGTCCTCGCCGATCAGGACCACGCGGATGCGGCCGGGGGTCATGCCGGCCTCTGTGACTACGAGCTGGCAGCAGATGCGGTGCGGTGGCTGGCAGTGCGGGTCCTGGCAGAAGCCAGTATGCGAGCAGGGGGTGTCGGCGCCGACGCGCAGGCTGTTGGCCGTGGCCGCGACATTGCGGGCGCGGGCGATGGCCGCTTCCAGGCCGGAGACGACCTTGTTCATGCCGGCCAGGACGATCACTTTCTTCGGCCCGAAGACCAGCGCCGCCGCGCGGTTGCCGGTGCCGTCGATGTTGACCAGCCGGCCGTCGGCCGTGATGGCGTTGCTGCCGGTGATGAAGATGTCGGCGAGCAGCCCCTGCCGGCGCATCTCGTCGACCTCGGCCTTGGCGATCCCCTCGCGGTAGCGGTCGAGCAGGCGGATGTCCATCCGGCGCAGGGCGTCGAGTAGGCCCGACTCGATGATGGTCTCCGAGCCGCCCAGGCCGACCAGCGACCCGGCGGGGATGGCGGCGCAGATGTCCTGCACCGCCTCGGGGCAGGCATCGAAAAATGCGGCCTCGATGCCCCGCTTGTTGAAGCTTTTGATGAGGGTCTGGGCCTGCCGCTTCCGGCTCTCCTTCTTATGATCGGTCTTTGCCTTCATGCCGCACCTGGTGAGGTTGATTTTTCCCGCAAGAGGATTGTACCCGACAGGGGATTAAATATCCAATAGGGAAGCCATCGGGGTCAGGTCTCAAAATTGAAAGTTATTGGAGTCAGATCTCAGAATTGAATATAAATATCGCGTCATCTCGTTCCCTAAATCCAGAACTTCATTAC
>CAYXCX010000230.1:0-3517 GCA_964463405.1 uncultured Clostridia bacterium | reverse complement strand
TTGCCTTTCCGAGTGCCCGTGCCAGAAAGGAACTCAACGAACTATAAGTGGTAGTTATAGTGGTAGTGGTAGTAGAGAGCAATGGAAGAGGCTTTGCCTTCACTTTTGCCTTTTGCCTTTTTACTTTTGCCTTTTATGAATGCCAGTCTCAGCAAGAAACTCAACGAATCAACGGCCGCCCTTGCCGTTGCGCCTCATGTCCTGGCGTTTGACTTGCCGCGGCCCTTGCCGTATGATGGCCCCTGTTGCCGCGGAGGAAACCCCATGAAATCCCCGGCCCGTGAGATCCTCGACCTGACCCATTGCATCTGCGAGACCATGCCCGTTTTTCCTGGCACCGCGGCGCCCCGCCTCGACGAGGCCTTCACCATCGAGCGCAACGGCTTTGCCGAAAAAATGCTCCACCTGGTTTCTCACACCGGCACCCACATCGACGCCCCCGGCCATATCCTTCCCGGCGCCCTGCGCCTCGACGGTTTCCCGGCTGAAAAATTCGTCGGCCCCGGGGCCGTTCTGGACGTCGTCGGCGTGCGCGGGCGCGCGGTGGAAATCGCCGACCTCAAGGCCTGGGAGCCGAGGCTGCGCGCTGCCGATTTTGCCCTGCTGCGCACAGGCTGGGCCAGGCACTGGGGTGAGGCAGAGTATTTTGGCCGCTACCCGGTCCTGTCCGCCGCCGCCGCCGACTGGCTGGCCGGGCTCGGGCTCAAAGGCTTCGGAGTCGACACCATCTCCGTCGACGGGATCGACTCGCGCGAGCTGCCTGTCCATCGCGCCCTCCTCGCGGCAAACATGGTGATCGTCGAGAACCTGGGCGACCTCTCTCCCCTGGTCGGCAGGGAGTTCCTGTTCTCCTGCCTGCCGCTGAAGATCGCCGGCGCCGACGGCTCGCCTATCAGAGCCGTGGCGATCCTGTCCGCTGGCGAGTGACAGGCAACAACTGACAAGGCACGCCGCCAGTTCGAAAATGCCCCGTGTCCTTGCTTCGCGAACACGTCCAGGATCACTGCCCCTAAGGGTTCGTTGAGCTCATCTGTTGTTGCATCCCCGAAAACTCGTCCGCGGCCAGCCAGGACCAGGCCAGGGCGCCGCAATAGCCCCCTTCACGGGCCGCAGCCACGATCGCCTGCGGCGAGCGCGAAGCGTTTTGAGTGGGGAACTCGCCCAGCAGCAGCGGCCGGTCGACGTCCATCTCGGTGACCGGTCGCTCCAGCGGGGCCACGCCCTGCCAGCGGTCGTACCAGTGGACCTGGTAGAAATCGAAGCCGCAGCCCAGCGCCAGCGGGATGCCGGCGGCGTTGCCCAGCCCTACCGTGGCCAGCTGGCCGGTGTGGCGGTGGACCAGGCGGGCGACGCGCTTGAGAAAGCGGCGCATTTTGAGATGGGGGACCGAGGGGCCGATGATGCCGCCGCCCCAGCCGCGGGTGGCCCATTCGGGCTCGTTGATCACGTCCCAGGCCAGGACCTCGGGTGCGCGGCCATAGCGCTCGAGCAGCGGCCGCAGCACCCGGCGGCGGAAATGCCGCTGCTTGTAGGCGCCGGTGACGACTCCGGCCCTGCCCCCGGTCTGCACGCCGTTGACTGTCCGGGCTTTGTCGAACCACAGGAAGTCGAGGAGGACGAAAACGGCCTGCAGGCCGGCCGCCGCCAGCTCTTCCAGGGCGGCGTCGATGTCGGCGAACAGCCGCCCGTCAGGCCCCAGCGGCGTGCCGGCGCGGGTCCAGCGGATGCCGGCGCGGCCGTCGCAGAAGAGAAACCAGCGAACCACCCCAGCCCCGCTCGCCTTCAGTTGCCGCAGGTGGCGCGCGAGTTCCTCCCGGCACAGGGCGACGCCGCCCCCGGGACTCCAGGCGTTGGCCCCGAAATCGCCACCGTAGCGCAGCCAGGGGAGGTTGACCCCCTCGAGAAAGGGAAGGGGGATGCCGCCGACCCGCAAGCGCGAAGGCGGGGGGACGGGCGGCGGCAGGCGTAAGAGCCTGGCCAGCGAACGCAGCAGGCGCCGGCGCAGTTGGAAAAACAATCTCAGCAGCACGCTCATCGGCGCATTGTAGCCCAGGATGCGCCCGATCTCAAGCGAAAGAGCGGCCCGGCCGCGCTTGGCTATCCCCGCCCTTTGCGCTAGAATGAAGTCCTGAGGAGCGCTTTCCCCTGCCGGGCCGTGAACCCGGGGCTGAGGAAATCCGTTTGGCAAGCGAACGAGGAGGCTTCATGTCCGAACACAACGACAAGCGGGCGCGCATGGCGGCTCTGGCAGGCGGCATCGTCCTGGCCTCCCTGGGCGTGCTGTTCCTGCTGAACAATTTTAAGCGCTTTCTCGACGCCGGCAAGGTCTGGCCCCTTTTCCTGCTCATCCCCGTCATTCCCATGGCCATCCGCTGGCTGGAGAAGGGGCGGGAGGAGGCAGGGCTGGTGGTCCCCATCACCATCCTGGCCTTTTATTGCGGCCACTTTCTCTGGCTCACCCACAGCCACTGGCACGGGGCGGGAGCCACCTGGCCCAATTTTCTCCTCGGCCCTGGGCTGGGATTCCTGATCCTGTATCTCATCGAGCGCAGGCCGCCGCTGCTGGCCCCGGCTTTCATCCTGATCGGCCTGGCCGCCGCCTTCTATGGCGGCATTTACGGAACTTCGCTGCCGCTGGGAGGGTTTTTGGTCCTGGCCGGAATCATTTTGGTGCTCGGCAGCAGAAGAAAGTAGTTGCTAGTCAGAAGCCAGCAGCAAGGCCCTTTTCAGCGGTCAATCAAGCAGTCGGAGCCATTGCCGTTTCCAAACTACTAGCTGCTGGCTTCTGACTGCTGGCTGCTAGCTTCTAATTACTGTCTTCTGTCTTGTTATTCTGTGGACATTTTTTTTGTTTTATACTATACATGAACCGAGTTCTTTGACAGGGTTGACTGAGTCATGCGGAAGGTTGAGATTCCAACCCGACGGACCCGTGCCGGACCGCCCCTGGGGGCCTTCGGCCGCGCCTTTCACCAGGAGGTGAAACCATGACGGAAGTTACCTTTTTCGAAGACTTCCACTGCTACGAGTATCATACGCCAGGTGGCGCGGCGCCCCGATTCCGCTATTTCCTCTATGCGCCCGTCTACCAGCAGATTCGCTTCTTTTCACAGTGCTCGACCGAGCGCCAGCTGCCGCGCCTGCCGGCGGCCTTTTCCAGCGAGTTCGTGCCTGTCTCTCTGGCCAAGATTTTCAGGCTCGAGTAAAAAGCGAAACGGAGAATGCGACAGGCCGATCTGTCGCCTTTTTTCTAACGTGCAATTTAGTTCGCCGAGATTCTTGCTAACACGGCTAACACTAACACTAACACTAAGAGATCGTTGAGTTGTTCGTTTTCTATTCCTTGACCAGCTCCACTCTGCGGTTCTGGGCCCGTCCCAATTCGGTGGCGTTGTCGGCCACCGGCTTGCCTTCGCCGAATCCTTTCGTGCCCAGCCGGCCGGCGTCGATGCCACCTGTGACCAGGTAGGCCTTGACCGACTCGGCGCGCTTTTGCGAAGGCTCCAGGTTGTGGGCG
>CAYXCX010000229.1:983-3531 GCA_964463405.1 uncultured Clostridia bacterium | reverse complement strand
AGATTCATGTCGTCCAGGTTCTTGGCGACGATTTCTTCCAGATAGCGGTCGGC
The DNA here is from genome assembly GCA_964463405.1 of uncultured Clostridia bacterium. GTDB lineage: Bacteria > Acidobacteriota > Aminicenantia > UBA2199 > UBA2199 > UBA2199. The sequence continues at coordinate 3,478 of CAYXCX010000229.1, read as the reverse complement.
TTCCTGGCGGAAGCCGTTCTCGTACAGGGCGCTGACCAGGCGGCCGCCGATCCAGTCCCATTCGCCGCCGTTCTGGTAGCTCCAGGGGACGCGCAGCAGCGGGTGGGGGAAAAAGTTTTCCGGGAAGGGCGGCAGCAGGGTGAAGGAGACGGTGCGCAGCCCGTACTTGCCGCGCCGCTTCTCCAGCGCCTGCAGGAAGCGGGCAATCTCCTCCCGGCCCATCAGCCCGGCGCGCAGGGCCTCGGCGTTTCCGCCCACGGCCAGGATGTTGCGCTCCCATGCCAGCGCCTGGCCGCCGCCTTCGACGATATGGACGATGAAGTAGCCGCGGTCGGGAAGATAGAGCTGCCTGCGGCTTGCATCAACGACCGCCTGCCGCCGCTGCCGCCAGCGGGCGGCCATTTCCCTGTCCCCGAGCCGTTCGGCCATGAGGGCCAGCCTTTGCGCCGCCCGCACGAACAGCGCCTGGGCGTAGGTCGAATAGGTGCGCCGCGAGCGGTCGGAGAGCTTGATCGCGCGCTGGTCGGGGTAGGAGCGCTCGACGTCGCCCCAGTCGGCGGTGAAGCCGCTCCAGAGCAGGCCGCGCCGGGTGTCGCGGCGGTTTTTCCACAGCCACGCCAGCGCCATGTCCAGCCGCTTCAGCCTGGCGACGCCCGCCGCTTGCCCCGCCAGCCAGGCGGGATCGTCCAGGGCCAGGTGCCAGGCGGCGATGACCAGCGAAGTCTCCTGGTCGCTCTCCACCGTGTTCTTGTCGCAGCGGCCAGCGCTGTCGACCCAATCCTGGACCTCGCCGGCCGGGCTCTGGGCCGCGAAGAAGCGGTCGACGATCGCCCGCAGGTCGGCCTCCGGATAGAAAAAGCGGGCATAGGGCAGGATGGTGGCCGTGTCGCGGATCCACAGTTGCGGGTAGTCGCTGCCGGCGGCGAAGCCGAAAAGCCTGCCTCCCAGGCGGATCTCGTTGTTGCGCAGGGTCTGGCGCAGCAGGTACTGCCCGCGGTCGAGCCCGGCGCTGCCGCTCTCCCAGAAGGTCGGCAGCCAGCTCTTTTGAAAGGCCCGGGAGACCAGCGGCAGCAGGCGCAGGGAGACGGCGGCCGGGCTCCAGCCCTTGTCCCGTCCCCAGAACTGCCCCTCGCGCACCAGGTCCCATTCCAGTAGATAGGAGCCGGGGGCGTGGCGGAAATAGACGGGCAGGTCGAAGGCGGCCGTGGCGCCCGGGCGCACCGGCGCCGGCAGCGCAAAGCGCCGGTTGTCAAAGCGGACGTCGCGCCCGGCCGCGTCGCGCACGTGGTAAGAGAGGAAATAATTCGCCGCCGTCTCCAGGCGCAGCCTCGAGCGGTTGCGCACGGTGAAATGGAGCACGACCTTCTCGCCCTGGAGCGCGGTCACGGCGGCCGGCGCGCAGCCGATCTCGACCTCGGCGGCGGCAAGAACCGCCCGCAGCGGCAGCAGGGCCAGGAGCAGGAGGGCCGCGCGTCTCACGGCCGCCTCCCGGCGGGCCGCCCGAGCTCGGCGAAGTAGTCCTTCAGGTTCTCGCGCCAGGGGCGGACGCGCAGGCCGAGCTCGAGCCGCGCCCGGCTCGTGTCGAGCGCCGCCCGCAGCGGCCGTTGCGCCCGTGCCGGGTACTCGGCGGTGGGAATGGCGGCGATGGCGATCGGGCGGGCAAGCAGCCCGGCGGCCAGCCCCTCCTCCTGGATGGCCGTGGCGAAGTCAAACCACGAGATCACCCCCTCGTCGCAGTAATGGAAGGTGCCGTAGCGTTGGCTGTGCGAGGCGACCAGGCCGGCCACGTTGGCTGCCAGCAGGCCGGCGTAGGTGGGCGAGCCGAACTGGTCGCAGACCACGCGCGCCTCCCTGCCCGCGGCGAAGCGGCGCATCATGGCGACGACGAAATTGGCGCCGTGAACGCCGTAGAGCCAGGAGACGCGCAGCAGGAAATGGCTCTCGAGGCAGGCCGCCAGTCGCCGCTCCCCCTCCAGCTTGCTGCGGCCGTAGGCGGAGAGGGGGCGCGGCCCGTCCGTTTCGCGGTAGGGCCCGGCGCGGTCGCCGGCAAAGACGTAGTCGGTCGAGAAATGAACCATCGCGGCGCCCGTGGCCGCGGCCAGGCGGGCCAGGTTCTCCACTCCCAGGGCGTTGACGGCGAAAGCCGCCTCGGGCTCGTCCTCGGCGCGGTCGACCGCGGTGTAGGCGGCGCAGTTGACGATCCAGGCCGGGCGGCGGCCGCGAAGGAAGCCCTCCAGGGCGCGGCGGTCGCAAACGTCGACCTCGCGGTCGCTGGCTAGGAAAGGCAGGTTGCGGGCGGCGAACTCGCCGGCCAGCTGGCGGCCCAGCATGCCGCCGGCGCCGACCAGCCAGATCTCCGCTTCTCTTGCCATGGCGCCGGGGGGGTTAGTGGTGTTCGCGTTGCTCGCGTTGCTCGCGTTGCTCGCGCGGCTCGTCGGCCACGCGCAGCAGGTAGTCGCCGTAGCCGCTCTTGCAGAGCGGCGCCGCCAGCCTGC
>CAYXCX010000229.1:0-973 GCA_964463405.1 uncultured Clostridia bacterium | reverse complement strand
AGCTGCCCGCGGTCGATCCAGCCGCTCAGGTAGGCGATCTCCTCCAGGCAGGCGATCTTGAGGCCCTGCCGCTCCTCGATGGTGCGGATGAACAGGGTGGCGTTGACCAGCGACTCGTGGGTGCCGGTGTCCAGCCAGGCGAAGCCCCGCCCCAGCACCTCGACGCGCAGCGCCCCGCGCTCCATGTAGGCGCGGTTGACGTCGGTGATCTCCAGCTCGCCGCGCGCCGACGGCTGCAGGCCGCGGGCGATGGCCGTCACCTCGCGGTCGTAGAAATACAGGCCGACCACGGCCAGGTTGGAGCGCGGCCGGGCCGGCTTTTCCTCGATGGACAGGGCCCGGCCGTCGGCGCCGATCTCCACCACGCCGTAGCGCTCTGGATCCCGGACCCCGTAGCCGAAGACCGTCGCCCCGCCGGCTTCGGCGCCGGCGACCGCCTGGCGCAGCCGCGCGGTCAGCCCCTGGCCGTAGAAGATGTTGTCGCCCAGCACCAGGCAGACCGGGCCGCCGGCGGCAAAATCGGCGCCGACGCGGAAGGCGTCGGCCAGGCCGCGCGGCTCCTCCTGCGCGGCGTAGGCAAAGCGCACCCCCAGCTGCGAGCCGTCGCCCAGCAGCGCCCGGAAGCGCGGCAGGTCGGCGGGGGTGGAGATGACCAGGATATCGCGGATGCCGGCCAGCATCAGCGTCGACAGCGGGTAGTAGACCATCGGCTTGTCGTAGACCGGCAGCAGCTGCTTGCACGTCACCTGGGTGATGGGGTGGAGCCGGGTGCCGGCGCCGCCGGCGAGGATGATGCCTTTCATGAGCCGATCCCTCCTCGGCCGCCGCGGTCTCTCATTCCACGGTCACCGACTTGGCCAGGTTGCGCGGCTTGTCGACGTCGCAGTTCCGCAGTACGGCGAAATGGTAGGCCAGAAGCTGCAGCGGAATTATGCTGAGAATCGGTGTCAGGATCTCCATGGTTTCGGGGATA
>CAYXCX010000228.1:0-3537 GCA_964463405.1 uncultured Clostridia bacterium | reverse complement strand
CCATAACCTGATTTCTGTATTCGTTCAGCAGTTCCCCGGCTTTTTCAATGGGCAGTTTCCTGAACTTCATTCCCTGCGCCCGGCAGCAGAAGAGGCAGCCGCGGCGGCAGCCGCGGGAAAAGTTCATCTCCAGCCCATGGTCCAGGTCGCCGGGCTTCATGAAACCGAGGTCGATCGCGATTGCTTCCAGGTTCCCGGGCCTGAGGATCTTGTCGAACCCGGCCATGGCGATCACTCCGTCGCGCTGCCAGAAAATCCCCTCATGGGAGAAGAACCTTTCCGCGTCCCCCTCGTTCAGCGCCTTGAGGATGTCGGGCAGGGCAAGCTCGGCCTCGCCGCGGGCCAGCAAATTGACCTCCGGCAGGTGATATATGGCTGCCATTGGGGCCAGGGTGGGGAAAGGGCCGCCGGCGGCCAGGATTCCCCCGTAGGAGGCCCTAAAAACAGCCAAAAACGGCCTCAGGACGGGCAAAAGGTCCTCGAAGAGGGTGATCCCCGCCAGATCGCTGGAAAGCGCCTCAGGAGGCGGATTTTCGCCTGGAAACGCCAATGTCATCGGCGTTGCGGCAAATCCCCTGTCTTTAAGGCTGGCCGTCAGGAACAAATGCCCTGCAGGGAGTCCCATTGTTTTCCAGCGCGGATCGTTTTCCAGCCGCGGGAACAGCAGGGAGAGCGTCTTTATGGTCTTCTCAAGCGGTTTAACTGTGGCTGGATCGCACGGTTTCGTGGCTTTTTCTTCATATCCGGCATTATTATAGCAAAAACTCAATAAAACATCACCATTTTCTTTAAAATAGTAATTTTTAGTGCCTTTTTTATTGAAATTAATGTTTATTGAATTGATAATAATGTGATTTTCGTTAAAATAATCACTAATTTTGGCTAGAGTTATTAAAATATCAGGATATTTGAACTCTTTTGCATCGAAATTGACCAACCAATTGCCTTTGAAGGGAGTATTAGTCATTATAACAACTCACCCCCTGCCCCCTCTCTTCCAAAATAGAGGGGGTATTTCCTTTCCGGTTCTTAGCCCCTTCTCTTCTCAAGAGAAGGGGGTTGGGGATGAGTTTGAGGAGATGTTCTATCCCAGCCAAGTGCTGTTTTCCGTCAACCGTCAACCGTCTGCCGTACACCAAGCTATTCAATAGCTTTAATAGTCCTGTCCCATCTCGTGTGCGAGAAAAACCTGACTACCGTCAGCGCAATGTCCTTGATCTTATAAATGATCCCGGGCGTGAGGTATTCTTCGGTGTCCGACTCGTACGACCAGTAGATGCGCCAGGGCCTGCCCACGATGTACTCGAAGGGAACCGGCCCCCAAAAGCGCGAGTCGAAGGAGTTGTCGCGGTTGTCGCCCATGCAGAAGTAGTGGCGCTCGGGCACGACGTAGTCGACGCTGCCGTCGGGGTTCCGCTGCGTCGTCCGCAGCTGGAACGGGAACTGGGAGTACCACTCGTAGTGGCTCTGCGGCGGGAACTCGCCTGAAATGCCGCTGCTGATGTACTGGGTGAAGGGCTCGGCGACCTGGCGGCCGTTGACGAACACCTGGCGGCCGGAGACGCGCAGCCGGTCGCCGGGCATGGCGATTACGCGCTTGACGTACTCCTTCTCCATGTCGGCCGGCGCCTTGAAGGTGACGATCATGCCGCGCTTGATCTCGACCTGCGGCAGCAGGAAGTTGCCCAGCCGGCTGACCGAGTTGGAGTAGGCCACCTTGTTGACCAGCAGGTGGTCGCCGACCAGCAGCGTGCTCTCCATGGACGGCGTGGGGATGACGAACGACTGCAGCAGGAAGGTGTTGACGAAGAAGACGTAGATCAGCGTCTCGGCGATGAGCTCGAAATATTCGCGGAAGACGGAGACGGTGCGGGGCGGCTTAGGGCTTTTGGGCTTTCGCTTGAAAGGATTAGTCATCGAACTTTATTTTATCGCAGAACCTGGGCTTTTTCAAGCCTCTTGAGCTATCGTGACGCGTGACAAGTAGATGCCATCATGGGAAAACTAAGCATCATTTTTTTGAAGGATTCTTTTTTGAAAGGTAGAAACTGAGCCCCGTCAACATTTTTCTTATATTCGCTAGTTGAGACTGCAGTTCACTTGTAGAATGACAAAACTCCAGCTTTTCAGCTAAAATCAATTGAGTTTCTACTTCAGCAGCTGAACCAAGAGCAATCGAAAGAAATTGTTTAAACTCTTTGTCCGAGGAGCGGCCTGCTCCTTCGGCAATGTTGCTGGGGATCGATATAGCCGATCTTCGTAATTGGGATGTAAGTCCGTATTGTTCCTCAACCGGAAATTGACGTGTCATTCGATAAATCTCCGCTACCAGATCCATGCTCTTCTTCCACACATCAAGATCTTTATGGCTTTTCATCTCATCCTCCCATAGAAATTTGTTCAATAGTTCATTATTTTGCTTTTTCTCCTCACGCGTCACGATAGCTCGTTCTAGTGCTTGCTACTCGTCACGCGTTACGCGTCACGCGTTACGATAGCCCTTCGATCTCTGCGCCGCAAGAACCACTTGGTGATTTCTTCAGCCACAGCAGGCACTAAGGCTAGTCCAAACACTACCGCCCATTCGCGGGCGCTGGGGAAGTGCGTGTTGAAGATGGGCTGCAGGAACGGCACCGAGACGACCAGGCCCAAAAGCAGCAGCGACAGCCCCACCGCGACCTGCATGGCGCGGTTGGAAAAGACGCCGATGCGCAGCAGCGACAGGCGCTCGGAGCGGACGGTGTAGGCGCGGAACAGCTCGCACAGCGACAGGGTCAGGAAGGCCATGGTCTCGGCGCTCTGCACGTCCAGGCCGCGCCAGTCGTAGCCGAGCAGGAAGGCGACGGGGTTGGCTCCCGGCGGCAGGGCGTCGCCGGCGCGCAGGTGCCACAGCAGCCCCAGGGCGAAGGCGGTCAGCACGGCGCCGGCCTGGGCCACGGTCTGGACGGCAATGCCCAGGCGCATGGTGGCGTTGATCACCGGCTCCGCAGGCGGCCGCGGCCGGCGCTTCATGATCTCCGGGTCGCCCTGCTCCATGGCCAGGGCCAGCGCCGGGGCGCCGTCGGTCAGCAGGTTGAGCCACAGCAGCTGGATGACGGTCAGCGGCGCCGGCAGGCCGGCCAGGGTGGCCAGGAAGATGATGGCGATCTCGGCCACGTTCGAGGAGAGCAGAAAGAAGACGAACTTGCGGATGTTGTCGTAGATGACCCGCCCCTGCTCCACGGCCGAGACGATCGAGGCGTAGTTGTCGTCGGTGAGCACCATGTCGGCGCTCTCCTTGGCCACGTCGGTGCCGGTGATGCCCATGGCCACGCCGATGTCGGCGGCCTTGATCGAGGGGGCGTCGTTGACGCCATCGCCGGTCATGGCCACCACCTCGCCGTTGGCCCGCAGCGCCTCGACGATGCGCAGCTTGTGCTCGGGCGAGACGCGGGCGAAGACGTCGGTCGTGCGCGCCTCGCGCTCCAGCCCCGGAGCGTCGCGCAGGTCGACGTCGCGGCCGGTCAGCACCTGGTGGCCCGGGCGCAGCAGGCCGAT
>CAYXCX010000227.1:3199-3564 GCA_964463405.1 uncultured Clostridia bacterium | reverse complement strand
GTCGCAGGACGCCGTCCGCGTCAGCCTGGGCATGAAGCCCGCCGACCCCGGCGTCGAGCCCGGCGTGCCGGCCCGCCCGCCCTCGCTGTGCGCCGGCTGCCCGCACACCGCCTTCTTCTACAACCTGGGCATCCTCAAGGTGCAGTCCAAGGGCGACATCGGCTGCTACACCCTGGGGGCGCTGCCGCCGCTGAGCGCCATGGACACCTGCGTCGACATGGGGGCCAGCATCACCGTGCAGCTGGGCATCGAGAAGGCTTTGGAAAAGGCGGGCCAGACGGCCAGGCAGGTCGCCGTCATCGGCGACTCCACCTTCTTCCACTCGGGGCTCACCGGCCTGATCGACGTCATCTACAACAACGGCA
>CAYXCX010000227.1:0-3189 GCA_964463405.1 uncultured Clostridia bacterium | reverse complement strand
GATGACCCTCGCGCAGTTCTATGCGAACCCGAGCCTTGACGCGCAGATCGCGCTGGACAAGCAGGAGAAATACCAGCCGATGGCGGGCACGGTCCCGCTTTTGATCCAGATCCCGATTATCTTCGGCCTGATCGACGTCATCTACAACAACGGCAAGTCGACGGTGGTCATCCTGGACAACTCGATCACGGCCATGACCGGCCACCAGGAGAACCCCGGCTCGGGGCGGACGCTGATGGGCGGCGAGGCGCCCAAGGTGGACATCCTGCGCCTGGTGCGCGACGGCCTGGGCATCGCCCACGCTACCGAAATCGACGGCTACGACGTCAAGGGCATCCGCGAGCTGCTCAAGCGCGAGATGGCCCGCCCCGAGCCCTCGGTGATCGTGGTGCGCCGCCCCTGCGTGCTGCTCTACCGCAAGGCGCGCTGGTCGCCGGCGCTGGTGGACAAGGAAAAATGCACCAGCTGCAAGACCTGCCTGCGCCTGGGCTGCCCGGCCATCAGCAGCGACGGCGACGGCAAGTCGCTGATCAACCCCTCGCTGTGCTCGGGCTGCGGCGTCTGCATCCAGGTCTGCCCCTACAAGGCGATCGGCTACGCCGACGAGAAGGGACTGCACATCAGCGCCATGACCCTGGAACAGTACGCCACGGGAGGCGGCAAATGAAGACCCAATCCATCCTGATCTGCGGCGTGGGCGGCCAGGGCATCCTGACCGCCAGCGACCTGCTGTCCGACGTCCTGCTGGCGGCCGGCTTCCAGGTGAAAAAGAGCGAGGTGCACGGCATGAGCCAGCGCGGCGGCGACGTGGTCTCCACCGTGCGCTTCGGCGCCGAGGTGTTCTCGCCGCTGCCCGCCGTCGGCGAGACCGACTACATCCTGGCCTTCGAGAAGCTGGAGGCGCTGCGCCATGCCCGCTTCCTGTCGCCCCAGGGCATCGTCATGGTCAACGACTTCGTGTGGAAGCCGCTGCCGGTGGCGGCGGGACTGGCCGTCTACCCCGAGGACGTGGTGCAGCGGCTGGAGAAAAAGGCCCGCGAGCTGGTGGTCATCCCGGCGACCGCCATCGCCGCCGGGCTGGGCAACGACAAGGCCTCCAACGTGGTGCTGATCGGCCTGCTGGCCTCGCGCATGCAGATCGCCAAGGAGACCTGGCTGGAGGCGCTGCGGCGCAAGGTGCCGCCGCGCTTCCTGGACCTGAACCTCAAGGCCTTCGAGGCCGGCTACGGCTTCCGGGCCTGAGCCCGGCAAGGAGCATGACATGATCCGCAGTTTGGCGCAGCTGCTCGAGGCGGCGAAAGGCCGGAAAGGGGTGACCGCCGGCATCCCCTGCCCGGAGGACGACAGCACGATCCTGTCCCTGGTCGCCGCCCGGCGCGAGAACCTGGCCGACTTCATCCTCTGCGGCGACAAGGCCAGGATCGCCGCATTGCTGGCCCGCCACGGCGGCGCCGCCGGGGACTTCGAGATCCACGACACGCCCGGCGCCGAGGCGGCGGTGGCGCGGGTGGTGGAGCTGGGGCGGCAGGGCCGGCTGCAGCTGGTGCTGAAGGGCTTCCTGCCCACGGCGGCGCTGATGAAGCCCATCCTGGACAAGGAAACGGGGCTGCGCGGCGCCAACCTGCTCTCCGACATCCTGGTGATCGAGAACCCGTCCCTGCCCGCCGGCGACAACGGCGAGCTGCTGGGCCTGAGCGACGGCGGCCTGAACATCCTGCCCGACCTGGCCCAGAAGCGGCAGATCGTGGAGAACGCCGTGGCCGTCTTCCACAACCTGGGCTACGCCGAGCCGCGGGTGGGCGTCATGGCCGCCATCGAGTCGGTCAAGGACAGCATGCCGGCCACCGTGGACGCCCGCGAGCTGACGGCCATGAACGAGCGCGGCGAGATCGCCGGCTGCAAGGTCTACGGCCCGCTGGCGCTGGACATCGCCGTCTCGCGCCAGGCCGCCGAGCACAAGGGGGTGCTGCACGAGGTTGCCGGCCGGGCCCAGATCCTGATCATGCCCAGCATCGAGGCGGGCAACCTGCTGGGCAAGGCCTTCACCTACTACCTGAAGCTCACCGTGGCCCACGTGGTCATGGGGGCCCGGCTGCCGGTGCTGATCCCCTCGCGCAACGAGAGCGACACCGACAAGCTGCACTCGCTGGCCCTGGGCGTCCTCGCGGCCCGGGCCTGAGGCCATGGGGCCGCGCCGCCTGCTCCTGCCGGCCGCCGCCTTGCTGCTCCTCGCCGGCCCGGCCCTGCGCCCGGCCGCTCCCCCGCCCCGGGAGCAGATGCGCCGGGTGCGCGCCGCCGTCGCCGCCAGCCAGCCCTTCCGGGTCGAATTCACCCAGCAGGTCTACGTCGACGGCGAGCTGGAGATGGAGGAGAGCGGCTTCATCCTCTTTGCCGGCCGCGAGCGCGCCCGCTGGGAGTACCTGCATCCCGAACCCAAGGTCTTCCTGCTGGAAAAGGACCGCTACCAGTTCTACGACCGCGAGGCCAACCAGCTGACCCGCGGCCGCCTGGGCGAGGCCGGCGAGCGCCTGGCCTGGGAGCTGCTCCTCGCCGAGCGCCCGGGCGACACGGTCGCCTGGGACGCCGGCCGCCGCGCCATCCGCCTGCGCCTGCCCGGCGGCGCCGATAGCGGCGCCCCCCAGGAGCTGCTGGTTTTCGTGGGGGCGGATTCGCTCCCCGAGCGGCTTGAGCAAACGGCCGAGGGCGGGATCACCACCGTCATCCTGCTGCGCGGCTACCGGCGCCGCGTGGCCCTGGACGCCGGCGCCTTCGCCCTGGACCTGCCGGCGGACGCGGAAATCGTCGAAGAACCCCTGCCGTGAAAACCTTTTCCCGGCCCAGAACGTAGATGCAAGCGGATGAAGACCAGGTCTTGATCCGGAAATCGCTGCGGGGAGACCGCAAGGCGTTCGAGGAGCTGATGCGCAAGTACGAGAAGAGGATCTTCGGCTTCGTGGTGCGCATGGTGCGCAACGAGGAGACGGCCGTCGACCTGACCCAGGATTTCTTCATCAAGATCTACACCGTCCTGGACAAGTACAACTTCGAGTACAAGTTCTCCACCTGGGCCTACCGCATCTGCTACAACCTGGTCATCGACCACATCCGCAAGCACCAGGCGCAGGTCGACTCGCTCGACGACGACAGCGTCAGCTCGCGCGACATGCTGGAGTCGGACAACGTCAGCCG
>CAYXCX010000226.1:0-3605 GCA_964463405.1 uncultured Clostridia bacterium | reverse complement strand
TGGAATTTGATTTCGACTTTTTCTTCTGCCGTCTGCCGTCCGCCGTCGGCCGTACGCCAATAATCTCTTTTAGGTGCATTTCGCGCCCGCCGATGACGTCGATCTGCGTCGAGCCGCAGGCGGGGCAGGCGAACTCCGGGCGCTCGATCGTTGCCTCGCGGAGGCAGGCGCGGCAGGCGATGCGCACCGGCGCGATCTCGATGACCAGCCTGGAGCGGACCAGCGCCGGCTGCTCCCTTTTCAGCAGCCGGTAATGGTCCTGCAGCACGCCGGGCACCACGCTGTGCAAACGGCCGATGAGCACGGTGACCGATCGGGCGGAGGAGAGGCGCTCCTTGGCCAGCGCCTCCAGGGCGCCCTGGACGATGGTTGCGGCGATCGCCCCCTCGTGCATCAGCAGATGCGCGGCAGGATCTCGCCCGCCGGGGGCATGACCACGCGCTCGCTGCCGGCGCGGGTGGCCAGGAGCACGCGGCCAGGGTTTTCGCGGCTGACGGCGCCGATGCGCCGCGCCCCCCGGCCCAGCGGATGGCGGCGCAAAAGGCGCAGCGCCTCTTCGGCGTCGCGCTCGCGCACGACCATTACCACCTTGCCCTCGTTGGCCACGTGCAGCGGGTCGAGGCCCAGCAGGTCGCACACCGCCGCCACCGGCCCGGGAACGGGCAGGGCGGCCTCGTCGACGCGGGCGCCGAATTCCCCGCCCGCCGCCAGTTCGTTCAGGGTCTGGGCCAGGCCGCCGCGGGTCGGGTCGCGCATGAACGGGACGTCCAGGCCGCGGCAGGCCTGGACCAGCCCCCACAGCGGGGCGACGTCGCTGCGCACGGGCGATTGCAGGCCGAACTCGCCGCGGGCGGTCAGCACCGCCACTCCGTGCAGGCCGATGGCGCCGCTGAGCAGGATGGCGTCCCCGGGCCTGACGCGCGAAAGGCGCACCGGCCTGCGGAACGCCGGCCGGCCGATGCCGGAGGTGTTGATGAACAGGCCGTCGGCCTTGCCCCGTTCCACCACCTTGGTGTCGGCGCAGACGATGCGCACGCCCGACTCGCGGCAGGCGCGGGCGATCGAGGCCAGCACCCGCTCCAGGTCGGCGACGGCAAATCCCTCCTCGATGATGAAGCCGATCGACAGGTACAGCGGCTCGGCGCCCGTCACGGCCAGGTCGTTGACCGTGCCGCAGACCGCCAGCCGGCCGATGTCGCCGCCGGGAAAGAATAGCGGGCGCACCACGAAGCTGTCGGTGGTGAAGGCGGCGCCCGGCCGGCCGGGCAGCCGCGCTGCGTCATCCATCTCCAGCAGCAGCGGGTCGCGCAGGTAGCGCTGGAACAGGCTCCGCGTCAATTCGGCGCTGCGGCTGCCGCCGCCGCCGTGGGCCAGGAGAACGGTGTCGTTTTTTTTACGCATGGGATTCATCCGTAGAGCGCCCAGGCGCTGCAGCTCCCTTCCGCCGAGACCATGCAGGGGCCGGCGGGCGAGTCGGGGCGGCAAGCCTGGTTGAACAGCGGGCATTGCGGCGGGTCGATCAGGCCGCGCAGCACCTCGCCGCAGCGGCAGCCTTTGCGCGGCGGCGCGCCTTCGGCAGCGACGGCGAAGCGCCGGCGGGCGTCGAAGGCGGCGAATTCCGGGCGCAGCTCCAGCCCGCTGGCGGGGATCATTCCCAGTCCGCGCCACTCGGCGTCGGCCGGGGCGAACACCGCGTCCATCACGGCGCGCGATTTTTCGTTGCCACCGGCGCGCACTACCGCCGGGTAGTTGTTGACGACCCGCTTCGTTCCCGTTTCGATCATCTCCAGCAGCAGCAGCAGCGAGGCGATGATCTCCCCGGCGCCGAAGCCGGCGATCACCCCGGGCAGCCCGCGCTCGGCCAGAAAGCCGTAGGCGGGCGGGCCGATGATCGCCGACACGTGCCCCGGCAGCAGGAACCCCGCCAGGCGGGCGTCGCCGCGCGGGGCGTCGGCGGCCAGGGCCTGCAAGGCCGGCGGCTGGGCGGTTGCGCCCGTCCCCGCGCGGCGCTGTGCCGCGGCGTCCCCAAGGGGACCGATCAGTGCCTGGAGCGCGGGGGGCACCAGGCGCAGGGCGGTGAGCAGGGAGAAGTTGGCGATCTTCCTCTCGCGGGCCTTGAGCAGGGCGGCGGCGATGGCCGGCGCCGTGGTCTCGAAGCCGACGGCGAGGAAGACTGTCTCCCGGGCGCCGGACGCGGCGATGGCCAGGGCGTCGAGCGGCGAGTAGACGGCGCGGATGTCGGCGCCGGCGGCGCGCTCGCGGACGAGCGAGGTGCGGCTGCCGGGGACGCGCAGCATGTCGCCGAAGCTGGTGATGACCGCCCCGCGGCGGGCCAGCGCCGCCGCCTCGTCGATGAAGCGGTCGGGCGAGACGCAGACCGGGCAGCCAGGTCCCGAGATCAGCTTGACCCCGTCAGGGAGGAGCTTGTGGATGCCGGCGCGGCGAATGGCCACGGTGTGGGTGCCGCAGACTTCCATGATCCGGGCGCCGGGAAGGGCGGGAAAGGAGCGCAGCTTCTCGGCCAGCCCTGCCAGCCTGCTCATTCTAGGCCAGGGGACCCATCGCGTCCAGCAGGGCCAGCGTTTCCCGCGCCTGCTTGCGGGTCAGCCTGGAAATGGCGAAGCCGGCGTGGACGATCACCCAGTCGCCGAGCTTGACCTTGTCCAGCAGCATCAGGCCCGCCTCGCGGCGCAGCCCGGCGTTCTCGACGACGCCCATGTCGCCGTGAATCTCGACCACCTTCATGGGCACGGCCAGGCACATGCTATGTCTCCTCGCGCGCGCCGGCGGCGGCCAGCGCCGCCTGGCCCAGGGATACGCCGCCGTCGTTGGCCGGGACCAGCCGGTGGCGCAGCACGCGGAACCCGTCTTGTTGCAGCAGATCGCTCGTCATCTTCAAGAGAAGTATATTCTGGAACACGCCGCCGCTCAAGGCCGCAGTTTTTGTTTTCGCCTGCCGGCGCAAAAGCCGGGCCGCGTCGAGCAGGGCGTTGGCCAGGGTCCAGTGGAAGCGCCGGGCCCGTTGCCGCCGGCCGCCGGAATCGGCCAGCATGGCCTGCACGGCAAGAAGCAGATCCAGCACGAGCAGGCCGTTCTCTCGCCCCAGCGCGTAGGGATAGGCCCTGGCCGACGGCCGGGCCCGCTCGGCCTGGGCTTGCAGCCGCGAGGGCAGCTCGCCCTCGTAGGAGTTGACGTCCCCCAGGCCCAGGAGCGAGGCGACGCCGTCGAACAGGCGGCCGCAGCTGCTGGTCATGGCGCCGCCGCGGCGCTCGCGCACGGACTCCAGCACCTGGAGGCCCTGGCGGCCGAAACGGCCGGCGAGGCGCCCCGCCCGCCGGCTGTCGCCGATGGCGTCCAGCATGGACAGCGCCAGGCGCCACGGCTCGCGCGCGGCAGCGTCGCCGCCGGGGAGAAAGAGGGGGCGCAGGTGGCCGACCCGGCGCATGCCGGCCAGGCCGCCGGCGAAGAACTCGCCGCCCCAGACCGTGCCGTCGTCGCCGTAGCCGGCGCCGTCGAGGGCGATGCCGATCGCTTCCCCCATTTCGCCGTTCTCGGCCAGCACCGAGGCGACGTGGGCTTTGTGGTGCTGCACTTCCACGATCCTC
>CAYXCX010000225.1:1565-3620 GCA_964463405.1 uncultured Clostridia bacterium | reverse complement strand
GCCACCTTCCATTCGCCCACCGAGATCAAGATCGACAAGAACAAGCTGGAAATCCTGGTCGGCGAGGTAAAAGGCGAGGAAGTGCTCTCGTTTTTCGTCGACAACAAGCTGCGCCAGGTGGAGTTCGTCCGCGACGAGAAGGGCTACCCCCAGGGCATCTACGTGGACGAAGAATACTACTCGGCCTCGCTGCTCAAGATCGACAGCCTGTTCTACTACCAGGAGAAGCCGGTCAGCGCCTCCAAGTCGGGGGTCGTGCGCAGCTTCATCCCCGGCGGCATCAAGAAGATCTTCTTCCGGCCCGGCGACCGGGTGGAGGAGAACGACATCGTCCTCATCCACGAGGCGATGAAGATGGAGAACGAGATCCGCGCCCCCAAGTCGGGCGTGATCAAGTCGATGGGCGTCCAGGAGGGGGACAACATCCTGGCCAACCACCTGCTGTTCGAGATCGAGTAGGCTCCCTTCGGCTTTCCCCTTGCTTTTCCCGGCCTGCCGCCTTTGCTACAATGGCGTCGGGCAAAAAAACCGGGAGGCTGGCATGAGCGATATCGCGTCGGGACTGATCGTGGCGGCGGCGACGGCCGCCGTGGTGGCGATGATCTTCGTCTGGAGCGGCCGGGCCAAGAGAAAAAAAATCGCGGCCTTGCAGGAGTTGTGCGTCAGGCGCGGCTGGAAGTACGAGCGCCTTTCCGCGTCCCTGCGGCACGGCCACCGCATCGCGGGCGACGGCTGGGAGTTCGAGGCCGTCTCCAGCTCCAGCGGCCGCGAGGCCGGCCCCGGTTCTTCGGCCTGGGCCCATGCGACTGCCTGGCGCGCCGCCGCTGAGGACCCGGGCCGCGGCACCTTCATCCTGGGCAGCCGCCTGGGCGGGGGGCCGCTCGACCTCTCGCGCCTGCCCCCGGCGCTGCTTTCCCGCTTGCTGGGCGAAGAGGTCGCCGGCATGAGGCCGTTCCCGCCCGGGGGGCGGCTGGAGGCGCGCTTCGTCCTGTTCGCCAGGGAGGCGCCGCCGGCCATAGGCCTGCTGGAGGGGCGGAGCGAGGATCTCCTGCTGGCCTGGCCGCAGCGGCTGCCGCTGGTCGTCCGCTGCTCGCCGGCCCGGCTGTCGCTCACGGTGCTGAATTTCCGGCTGGAGAAGCCGGCCGAGGTCGAGGCTTTCATCGAACTGGGGCAGAGCCTTTTAAGAAGCTAAACGAACTCTTAGTGTTAGTGTTAGTTTTGGCAAGGGCAGGATGATGAACATTTCCGAACTCACAAGGGGCAAAGAAGCATTCGCGGGAGATTAACCGATCTGCATTTTTGCCTTTTTATCCTTGATCGCTTATATTGATTTTCATGACGAACGAGAAGGGGAAGGCCAGCAGCGAAAAAGCCCTTCGCCCCGCCTGCGGCCCCGAGGGCTACCGCCAGGGATCCGCCGTCCAGCCCAGGGCCGGTGAGCGCCTCTATTACCTGGGCCTGGGGTCGAACCTGGGCGACCGGCGCGCCCACCTCGAGCGAGCCCTGGCGTTCCTGGCCGGCCTGGGCCGGCTGCTGAAGCGCTCCTCCGTCTATGAAACCTCGCCCGTGGGCATGCCCGGCGCGCCTCCCTTCCTGAACCAGGCGGCGGCGCTGGCCACGACCCTGGAGCCGCTCGACCTGCTGCAAAAGTGCAAAGCCCACGAGGCCGGCCAGGGGCGGGACCTGCGCGACTCGCACCTCCGCGACCGGGCCATCGACTTGGACATACTGCTGGCCGGGGATGCGGTCATGAATACTCCGGAGCTGACCCTGCCCCATCCGCGCCTGTGCGAGCGCGGCTTCGTGCTGGTGCCGCTTTTCGAGATCGCCCCCAAGCAGATCCATCCCGTCGAGAAGGTCACGGTGGCCCGCCTCCTCTCGCGGCTGAAGGGCGGGGAGAAGATCAGCCGCCTGGGCTAGCCGGCAATTCGGCCTTGAACCGTTCCAGGCGGAGGATGTGGTCGTTCGAGCCCAGGCTCAGGCTCTCGAGCAGCTTCCCCATCCTGGGATCGGATACTTTGAAGATGAACGTCTGGTGGCGCTCGACCAGGCTGC
>CAYXCX010000225.1:0-1555 GCA_964463405.1 uncultured Clostridia bacterium | reverse complement strand
GCTCGAGGTCCAGGGCCAGTTCGAGAATGTCGCGGGGCTGGATCTTGCCGAAGCCCTGGTTGAAGGAGCGGCGGACCGTATCGACGTTTTCTACGAACGAAGCGAGGATCGCCTCGGCCTGGGGGGTCTCCAGGAACGAATCGGGGGAGTGCTGGAAATAGCCGCGCAGGACCTCGACCTGGCGGGCATGCTGCTGCTCCTCGCCGGCGAGGTCGTGGAACAGCTCGGCCAGGTCGGGATGGGTGATCGACAGGCTCAGGCCGATCATGGCGTACAGTTCGCCGACGCGCAATTCGGCGTCCTTCAGCAGGTAGAACGTTTTCGCCAGCGACACGGCGCCTCCGCTATTTTCCCGGGGTAAGGTAGAGGTAACGCTTGACCTTGTTGGTCGGGGTCTTCTCGAACGGCTCGGGGTGCTCGATGATTCGCGAGATCTGGGCGAAGGCGGGCAGCTGGGCGTTGATGCGCTGGCGCGCCCCCTCCAGGATGTCGGCGGTCAGGCGGCGGGCCTCGGCGTCGTTCAGCTGGCTGCGGGCGAACTCGCGGTCGAGCACGTCGTAGTCCAGGTAGGCCTTGGCCAGGAGCCGCCCGCCCTCCGCAAACACGACCGCCTCCTGGAAATAGGGCTCCTGCAGCACTTTTTGCTCGATGGCCTCGGGGTAGATGTTCTCGCCCGAGGGGCCGATGATGACGTTCTTGCAGCGGCCCTTGATGAACAGGTAGCCCTCGCCGTCGAAATGGCCCAGGTCGCCGGTGCGCAGCCAGCCTCCGGCAAGGAACATGTCGGCGCTGGCCTCGGGGTTCTTGTAATACCCCTGCATGACGATGGCGCCGCGCACGACGATTTCGCCGATGCCGCTCTGCGGGTCGGGCTCGTGGATCTTCATCTCGATGCCCGGGATGGGCTTGCCGCAAGAGCCGACCTTGACCTGGCCGAAGGGGTTGATGGTCATGATCGGGGCCGTCTCGGTCATGCCATAGCCGGTCGAGTACTGGATGCCGGCGTCGCGCAGGAACACCTCCACGTCCTCGTTCAGCGGCGCGCCGCCGAACATGAAGAAGCGCAGCTTGTCGCCGAAGGACTTGACCAGCTTGCGGCCGGCCACCTGGTGCAGCTTGCGGCGGAAGAAGGGCAGCGGGTAAAGGCGGTTGACGATGCGCTTGCCCTGAATCTGCGGCAGGATCTTCTTGCGGAAAATCTTGTCGACGACCAGCGGCACGGTGAGCACCGCCGTCGGCCTGACCGTCTCCATGGCCGCCAGCAGCTTTTGCGGCGTGGGCAGCCCGCGCAGGTAATAGATGCTGGCGCCGATGGCGATGGGGCAGAGCATGCCGCCGGTGGCCTCGAAGGTGTGGGCCAGCGGCAGGATGGACAGGAAGCGGTCGTCGGCGTGGATGGGAAAGCGCTCGATGCCGTGGACCACGTCGAAGACGATGTTCTTGTGGCTGAGCATCACCCCCTTGGAGTGGCCGGTGGTGCCCGAGGTGTAGAGGATCACCGCCAGGTCCTCGGGCTCGACCTCGGGGAAGCGCAGCTGGGTCTCGCCGTCGGCGA
>CAYXCX010000224.1:0-3643 GCA_964463405.1 uncultured Clostridia bacterium | reverse complement strand
CACGATGCGGTAGCGCTCGATGGAGTCCTCGCTGATCAGCTCCATCTCCTTGTACTTCTGGATCAGGCTCTCCACGTCCTTGATCTTCTGGTGCACGTCCCGGAAGGAGTAGTCCTCGGTCAGGATCAGCTGGTAGATCTCGAAGGCTTTCTTGAAGTTGCCGGCATTCTCGTGGGCCTGGCCCAGGACGTAGAACCACTCGATGTTGGACTTGTCGATGGCATTCTCGCCGAGCAGCTTCTCGATCTTCTCGATGACCAGCTGCGGCTTGCGGTTCTTGAGGAAGATGTTGGCCATGTGGGTGATGGCCGCGTTGTAGTCGGGCGAGTCGACCGGCACCAGCTGGAAATTGGCCAGGGCCCGGCGGTCGTCGTCGACCTTGAGGAACGAGGAGCCGGCCTTGAAATACTCCCTGGCGTTCTCGTAAAGCTCGCCGGCCTTCTGGAACTTGCCGTACTTGAGCGAGATGTTGGCCGCCATTTTCCATTCCCGGCCCATCTCGAACATCTTGGCCGCCTCCTCCTCGTTGTTGTCCTTGAGGTAGTTGTCGGCGGCGCTGAGGAAGTTCTGGTTCATGAAGTAGCAGTGGGCGGCCTTGGCGAAGTTCTTGTCCCATTCGAAGAGCTCGGCGGCGCGGGTGTAGTCCTCGCCCTTGAGGAACCATTCGGCCGCCTCCTGGGTGTTGCCCTTGGCGAACGCGCTCTCGCCGCGCAGCAGGAACGCCACCTTGGGCTGGCCCATCTTTTCGTACATCTCGGCGGCCTTGACCGGCAGCTGGGCGCGCTCGTAGTTCTTGGCCGCGTCGGCGGTGCGGTTCATCTGCGCCGCCACCTCGGCCGCCTTCTCGAACTTGCCGTACTTGATCAGCAGGTCGTAGGCCCGCTCCTTCTCGTTCAGCTGGATGTACAGGTCGACGGCCTTGAACAGCTCCTGCTCCAGCTGCTTGGAAACCTGGTAGCCGATGGCGGTGTCGAAGCTGTTGACGAACCACTTTTCGAAGTTGCCGGCCGCCTTCTTGAGGTTGCCGCCCTTTTCGTAGATGTAGGCCGCCTTCTTGTAAAATCCCTTTTTTTCGTAGATCTGCGCCGCCTTGTCGTAGCGCTCGTGGTTGTAGTACAGCTCGGCCGCCTCCTGGAAGCGGTTGTTGCTCTCCAGCACCAGGCCGGCGGATTCGACGTTCTTGCGCTTCAGGAGCAGCTTGACCAGGTTGTCGCTGTTGCCGCTCCTCTTGTAGACCTCGATGGCCTCGCTCTCCTTGCCCAGCTTCTCGAGCAGCTCGCCCATCACGTCGAATTCCTGCCCTTCCTCGTATACCTGCAGCGCCTTCTTGAATTCGCCGATCTCTTCGTAGACCTGGCCCGACTTGAGGAACTGGTTCTGGCGGCGCAGGCGCTTGGCGTCCCGCTCCATGTAGGCCTTCTTGGCCAGCAGGTAGAAGAAGGCCTCGAAGAAGGAACGGTTCTGAAAGGCCGAGATCTTGGCCGTCTTCAGGATCTGGTACACGATCTTGAGGATGAGGAGAAGGATGGCGACGATGATGGCCAGTTTGACTAGCGGATTGCGCAGCAATTCTTCCATGGGCCTCGGAAAAAGTATAGCAAACAATGGGCGAAAATGCAATTTGCAAATTGACTTCGGCGTTGCCCGGCGCTACAATGGGGGGCAGGCGGCACAAGGCGGAGCGCATCATGGATCCATGGTTCAGCCCCTATCCCCGGCTGGCGTCGTTTCTGGGCGCGTTTCTCCCCGATCTCAAGGCGGAGAGGCGGGAATTCAACCGCGAGAGCGCCGATGCCCTGATCCGCGGCCTGATCCTCGTCCTGGACGCCCTGTTCAAGGCCGAGAACCTGACCCGGCGCCAGAACCTGCGCCTGGCTCCGGGGAAGGGCTTCTTTCCCGAGTCGCTGCCCGCCGTCCTGGAGAACCTGGTCGCCTACCTGCAGGAGTTCAACACCCAGGTGCTGAACATGACCCGCACCGAGCGCCAGACCCTGGGCTTCATCCTGGAGAACATCGGCGAGTACCTCCAGGGCAGCCGCGCCCGCGAGGACGAGAAAGAGCGGCGCAGCCTCTTCGCCGACTACCGCTTCTGGATCGAAAACCTGTTCAAGCTCTTTGACCAGAAGATCACCGGCGCCGTGACCGCCGGCAAGCGCGTGACCCCGAAAAACCTGTTCGGGCCCCAGGAAGCCCTGCACGAAGAGCTGATCTACGCCAATTCCGCGCTGAGCTTCAGCCTGTTCCCCTTCGCCGTCGTCCACGAGGGCCGGACGCTGCTGCTGGAGCGCCTCGACGCCGACGGCGCCCTGTACCGGGCTGCGGCCGGCGGCCCGGGCGAGCGGCTGTCCCAGGATGGCATGTGGCAGAAGGTTGCCGAGTTCCTGCTGGGCAATTTCGCCTTCGCCGAGCTGGAGCCGATCGCGCCGCTGTTCGACGAGGGCGGCGACGGCATCCTCGGCTGCTGGCGGCCGCTGCAGGCGGCGGTCCGCGACCAGCAGCTGAAGCGCTTCGGCGAAAGCCGGCAAAAGCTGGAGGAACTCGGCCTCGACGACCTCGGCCTGCCCCTGGCCTGCCTGCTGCAGGCGCGCAACCTGGCCGAGCTCGGCCTCGGACCGGAGCTGAAGCGCTTGCTGCAAAAATTCCTTCTGGCCTACCCGTTTTACGCCGCCGGCCACGAGTGGCTGGGGGACGTCTACGCGCGCGAGGACAACGTCGAGCTGGCCCTGAATTTTTACGAGAAGGCGCTGCTCATCTCCCAGAGCAAGGGGCTGGCGGAAAAGATCAAGCGCGCGCGCGAAGCCCTGGACAAGGGGCGCGGCAGGCCGGAGGCCCAGCGCAACGACGCCTTCTTCGACATCACCGACGCGGTGGTGCAGGGCCAGCAGCGCATCGTCGGCCGCCACAAGGAACTGCGGCAGATGATCGAGATCCTCATTTCCCATTCCAAGCGCAACCTGCTGCTGATCGGCGAGCGCGGCGTGGGAAAGACGGCCCTGGTGCGCCTGCTGGCGCAAAAGATCGTCTTCGGCGAGGTGCCAGCGGCGCTGAAGGAAAAGCGCATCAAGGAGATCAATTTCGTCGCCCTGCTCACCGGCTCCAAGTACCGCGGCCAGTTCGAGGAGAAGGCGCTCAAGCTGTTCCAGGAATTCCGCAGCCAGGACGCCATCCTGGTGCTGGAGGACATGCACCTGATGATGTCCACCGGGGCGGCGCGCGGCACCTCGCTGGACCTGGTCAACATCCTCAAGAACTTCCTGCGCGACAACTCCATCCAGGTCGTGGCCACCACCGACTACGAGGAATACAAGAACACCATCGAGAAGGACAACTCGCTGCTGGGGTACTTCCAGAAAATCGTCGTCAACGAGCTGCCGGCCGAGGCGACGCGGCGGGTCTTGCGCGACCTGGCCGGACAGGCCGCCGGCGACGGGCTGCACGTTTCCAGCCGCATCCTGGAGGACATCGTCGAAAGCGCCAAGCGCGACATCCGCGAGCGCAAGCTGCCCGATGCGGCGATCCTGCTGCTGGAGCGCTGCATCGCCAAGGTCAAGCTCCGGAATGCCGCCGCCGCCGGCCCGCTGCAGGTCGAGGAGTCCGACGTGCTGGAGGTGCTGGCCGACATCGGCAACCTGCCCGAAACCTC
>CAYXCX010000223.1:0-3643 GCA_964463405.1 uncultured Clostridia bacterium | reverse complement strand
AGATCTGAGGGAATCTGTCCCTAGTACGAAAGGACCGGGATGGGTAAATCTCTGGTAATCCAGTTGTCCTGCCAAGGGCATAGCTGGGTAGCTACATTTATTCTGGATAACCGCTGAAAGCATCTAAGTGGGAAGCCAATCCCGAGATAAGATCTCCCCTCTCGCAAGAGAGCTGAAGACCACTCGCAGACGACGAGTTTGATAGGCTGGGTGTGTAAGGCCCGCAAGGGTTTAAGCTAACCAGTACTAATCGGTCGTGAGCCTTGATCATAAAGTTTGTTGAGCCTCATGGGCCCGGCAAATCTAATAGAGCAACATTGACGGGAAGTAGGCAATATTCCCGGTGACCATAACGAAGAGGCCACACCCGGTCCCATTCCGAACCCGGAAGTTAAGCTCTTCAGTGCCGATGATACTGCTCTGGCAACGGAGTGGGAAAGTAGGTCGTCACCGGGTTTTTTTCAAAGACAAACATCCGTTCCGCGAACCTCCCCAGGATTTTCAGGAAAACCCCTTGACCACGGGCCTGTTTCTGTGGTATAAGGATCCTTTCCGTCCGAAAAATATAGGGATTCTTTCGCAAAAAAACCCTTAACGTTTGTACAGGAGGAAATTTGCCTACCATTAACCAGTTGGTCCGCCTTGGCAGGAAAAGCGCGAGCGAGAAGAGCAAATCGCCGGCGCTGCAGAACTGCCCGCTGAAACGGGGGGTGTGCACCCGCGTGTTCACCACCAATCCCAAGAAGCCCAACTCGGCCATGCGCAAGGTGGCCCGCGTGCGCCTGTCCAACGGCATCGAGGTTACGGCATACATTCCCGGCGAGGGCCACGCCCTGCAGGAGCACTCCATCGTGCTGGTGCGCGGCGGCAGGGTCAAGGACCTGCCCGGCGTGCGCTACCATATCGTGCGCGGCGCCAAGGACTCCACCGGCGTGGAGAACCGCCAGCGCAGCCGCTCGAAATACGGCGCCAAGCGCAAGAAGGGAGCCCAGGAGAAGTACATGCCCAGAAAAAACATCCCCAAGAAGAACGAGGTCCTGGTCGATCCGCTCTACAACTCCTCCATCCTGGCCAAGCTGATCACCAAGGTCATGTACAGCGGCAAGAAGAACCTGGCCCAGCAGATCGTCTACGGGGCCATGGACACCATCCAGGAGAAGATGAAGGAAGATCCCCTGAAGGTGATCACCAAGGCCATCGAGAACGTGCGCCCGCAGGTGGAGACCCGCTCGCGCCGCGTCGGCGGCGCCACCTACCAGGTGCCGATGGAAGTGCGCAAGGAGCGCTCCTACTCGCTGGGCGTGCGCTGGCTGGTCGATTACGCCCGCGAGCGCGGCGGCCGCTCCTTCCGCGAGAAGCTGGTCGGCGAGATCCTCGACGCCTACACCGAGAAGGGCGGCGCCATGAAGAAACGCGAGACCGTGCACAAGATGGCCGAATCCAACCGCGCCTTCGCCCATTACCGCTGGTAATCCGGGAGGCAGGTCAGGGAGCCGGAGCATGAAGAGCGTGACGGTGGACAAGATCCGCAACATCGGCCTGATGGCGCACATCGACGCCGGCAAGACCACCACCACCGAGCGCATTCTCTTCTACACCGGCGTCACCTACAAGATCGGCGAGGTGGACGAGGGCACCGCGGTCATGGACTGGATGGAGCAGGAGCAGGAGCGCGGCATCACCATTTCCTCGGCCGCCACCACCTGCTTCTGGCACGACCACCGCATCAACATCATCGACACCCCGGGCCACGTGGACTTCACCGCCGAGGTGGAGCGCTCGCTGCGCGTGCTGGACGGGGCGATCATCGTGCTGTGCGGCGTGGGCGGCGTCGAGCCGCAGACCGAGAAGGTCTGGTACCAGGCCGGCAAGTACCGCATCCCGCGCATCGCCTACGTGAACAAGATGGACCGCGTGGGCGCCGATTTCTTCGACGTGGTCGGCCAGATCGAGGACAAGTTCCAGACGGTCACCCTGCCCCTGCAGCTGCCGCTGGGCAGCGAGGACAGCTTCGCCGGCGTGGTCGACCTGCTGGAGCAGAAGGCCTACCGCTTCGGCGGCGAGCTCCCCGGGGCCCCGGTCGAGACCGGCGAGGTCCCCGGCAGCATGCGCGACGAGGTGGCCCTGCACCGCGAACACCTCATCGAGCGCCTGGCCGAGCTGGACAACGAGGTGATGGAGCGCTTCCTGGACAAGCAGGACATCCCCGTCGCCCTGCTCAAGAAGGCGGTGCGCGCCGCCACCCTGGGCCTGAAGGCCGTGCCGGTGCTGCTGGGCTCCTCCTTCCGCAACAAGGGCGTGCAGAACCTGCTGGACGGCGTCGTCGACTACCTGCCCTCGCCGGCCGACAAGGACGACGTGTCCGGCTTCGAGCCCAAGAGCGGGCGCAGGCTGGGGCGCCGGCTCGCCGACGACGAGCCGCTGTCGGCCCTGGTCTTCAAGATCATGTCCGATCCCTACGTCGGCCAGCTGGTCTACTTCCGCGTCTACTCGGGGGTGATCAAAGCCGGGGCCACCGTGAGCAACGGCCGCCGCGGCCAGAAGCTGCGCGTGGCCAAGCTGCTGAAAATGCACGCCAACAAGCGCGAGGAAGTCGACGCCGTGCACGCCGGCGACATCGCCGCCACCGTGGGGCTCAAGGACGTGGCCACCGGCGACACCCTCTGCGACGAGCGCCACCCCATCGTGCTCGACGCCATCCAGTTCCCCGAGCCGGTGGTGCAGGCGACCATTGAGCCGCGCCTGACCGCCGAGCACCAGAAGCTGGACGAGGTGCTGGCCAAGCTGGTCAGCGAGGACCCGACGCTCAAGTCCTACGTCGACGCGCACACCGGCCAGGCCATCCTTTCGGGCATGGGCGAGCTGCACCTGGAGGTCATCCAGGAGCGCATCAAGCGCGAGTTCAAGATCCAGACCAAGCTGGGCAAGCCGCGCGTCGCCTATTACGAGACGGTGCGCCAGCCCGCCCGCGGCGAGGAGAAGTACGTCAAGCAGTCGGGCGCCAAGGCCCAGTACGGCCACGTCGTGCTCGAGCTGCGCCCCTACGACGGCGACGGCAAGTTCAAATTTTCCTCGCGCGTCAAGCCCAGCGTCATTCCCAAGGAGTTCCTGCCGGCGATCGAGCAGGGGGTGCGCGAAGCCATGGACATCGGCGTCATCGCCGGCTTCCCCATCACCCACGTCGAGGTGGAGCTGCTGGACGGCTCGTTCCACGAGCAGGACGCCACCGAACTGGCCTACAAGATCGCCGCCTCGATGGCCTTCAAGGCCGCCTTCCGCAAGGGCAGCCCGATCATGCTCGAACCGGTCATGAAGATCGAGATCGCCGTGCAGGACGACTACCTGGGCGAGGTGATGGCCGATTTCGGCGCCCGCCAGGGCAAGGTGACGCGCATGGACCTGAAGAACGGCCTGCACGTCATCGACGGCCAGGTGCCGCTGGCTCACATGTTCGGCTACGCCAAGGCCCTGCGCACGCTCACGCAGGGGCGCGGCAACTATTCGCTGGAGTTCCTCAAGTACAGCGAGATGAGCGAGGACAAGATGAACGAAGTGCTGAAGACCCAACTGGGTATCTATACGACGAACTAGGAGGACGACGATGGCAAAGGAGAAATTCGATCGCACGAAGGCGCATTTGAAT
>CAYXCX010000222.1:2740-3648 GCA_964463405.1 uncultured Clostridia bacterium | reverse complement strand
GCTGCCGGTCGTGCTGCCGGCGCTGGGCCGCGCGGATGGGGTGCTCGCCGCGCCAGACGTCGACGCTGACGTCGGGCCGGAAGCCGCTGCGCAGCACCAGGCTGCCCAGGCGGAACGAGTCCTCCAGCAGCTCCTGGGCGGTGATGAATTGCTTTTCGGCCATGGGTTCCTCCCAGCGCGCCTCAGCGCCCGCCGCGGCGCAGCCGCTGGCGGATCAGGGTCACGACCAGGTCGGTCGAGACCGGGTTGTGCCCTTCGGGGATGATGATGTCGGCGTACTTGCGGCTGGGCTCGACGAAGGCCTCGTGCATGGGGCGCACCGTCCCCAGGTACTGGGAGATCACCGAGTCCATGCTGCGCCGGCGTTCCTGCATGTCGCGCTTCAGGCGGCGGATGAAGCGCAGGTCGGCGGCGGTGTCGACGAAGATCTTGACGTCCATCAGCTCGCGCAGCGCCCGCTCGCAGAAAATGAGGATGCCCTCGACGACGATCACCTTGGCCGGCCGCTTGCGGATGCCCTTCTTCAGCCTCGCATGGCTGGCAAAATCGTAGACGGGCATCTCGATGGCCCGGCCGGCGATCAGCGCGCGCAGGTGCTGCACCATCAGCCCGGTTTCCAGGGCGTCGGGGTGGTCGAAGTTGATGCGCGCCCGCTCGGCCAGGGGCAGGTGGCTGGCGTCGCGGTAATAGGCGTCGTGCTGGAGCATCGCCATCTGCGGCGGGCCGACGCTGGCCAGGATGGCGTTGGCGATGGTGGTCTTGCCCGAGGCCGTGCCGCCCGCCACCCCGATGATCAAGGGCTTTTGCTTCATCGGCCCATGGTAGCACAAAGCTTTGCCGCGAGTCAAAGCGCGGGCGGTTGCCGGCGCTTCCATGGGCGGAATTATGAAAATTGTGATTTTCTTTTC
>CAYXCX010000222.1:954-2730 GCA_964463405.1 uncultured Clostridia bacterium | reverse complement strand
TTTTTGGATTAAGATAACCTCCATGATCAAGTGGAAAATCAAAAGGAGGAGTGCATCCATGAAACGGAGTCTGTTCGCAATCCTATTCTGTCTCGTGCTCCCCGGGCTGGTCATCGCCCAGGGCATCACGACATCGGCGTTCAACGGCCTGGTGGCCGACGTTGACGGCAACCCGGTCGTCGGCGCCGTGGTCACCGCCGTGCACACGCCCACCGGCACGGTCTACACCGCCGTCAGCCGCATGGACGGCCTGTTCAACATCCCGGCCGTCCGCGCCGGCGGCCCTTATACGGTCTCGGTCAAGATGGAGCCCTTCAAGACGCAGGAGCTCTCCGGCATCACCCTGCGCCTGGGCGAGGACCGCAACCTCAAGTTCCAGCTGGCGCTGGAGACCATCAGCGAGGAGGTGACCGTCATCGCCACCAACCCGATCCTCTCCGAGGGTCGCACCGGCGCCGCCCAGAACGTCAGCACCTCGGTCATCGAGAGCATGCCCTCGATCGGCCGCTCATTCGACGACTTCGCCCGCCTGGCCCCGCAGGTCGACTCCCGCGGCGGCGGCGCCTTCTCGGCCGCCGGCAAGAGCAGCCGCTACAATGACATCAAGCTCGACGGCGCCGTGAAAAACGACCTGTTCGGCCTGGGCTCCAGCGGCACCCCCGGCCTGAGCACGCCGATCTCGCTGGACGCCGTCCAGGAGTTCCAGCTGGTCATCGCCCCCTACGACGTGCGCCAGGGCGGCTTCACCGGCTCCAGCCTGAACGCCATCACCCGCAGCGGCACCAACACCTTCTCGGGCTCGGCCTATTACTTCGGCCGCAACGAGGACTTCGTGGGCAAGGGCTTCGAGGACAAGAAATACGGCAAGTTCAGCGAAAAGCAGTACGGCTTCCGCCTCGGCGGCCCGGTCATCAAGGACAAGCTGTTCTTCTTCGTCAGCGGCGAGCTGGGCGACAACAAGGTGCCCACCACCTACGTCATCGACGACAGCGGCTCCTCCAACGACTTCGGCGGCAGCAACATCACCAAGGCCAACGCCGACCGCTTCGTCAGCATCCTGAAAAACAAGTACGGCTACGACCCGGGCGGCTACGGCGAGGGCTACAAGGACGTGATCACCGACAACGCCAAGATCTTCGCCCGCCTGGACTACAACATCAGCGACAAGCACCGCCTGACCCTGCGCCACAACTACGTCAAGGGCTCGTCGGACCGCAACCCCTCCAAGGCGTCCTCGACGGTCTTCCCCTTCGCCGACGTCTACTACGAGCTGAACAACAAGACCAACTCCACCGTCGCCCAGCTGAACAGCACCCTGGGCGGCAACCTGTTCAACGAGCTGACCCTGAACTACACCACCATCCGCGACTTCCGCGAGATCGGCGACACCCTGTTCCCGCAGGTCAACGTCACGGTCGCCGGCGGCTACAAGTTCACCGCCGGCACCGAGCAGTACTCGGGCGCCAACGGCCTGGACAACGACATCATCGAGATCACCGACAACCTGACCTGGTACAAGGGCAAGCACACCTTCACCATCGGCACCCACAACGAGTTCTTCAGCTTCGCCAACCTCTACATCCGCAACTACTACGGCTACTGGGAATTCAACAGCCTGGATGATTTCGAGGCCGGCAAGGCCGCCCGCTATTACCACGACTTCATCACCGCCAACCCCAAGGAAAAGTGGGTGCCCAAGTTCAACGTCATGCAGCTGGGTTTCTATGCCGGCGACAACTGGGCGGTGATGCCCAACCTGAACCTGACCCTGGGCGT
>CAYXCX010000222.1:0-944 GCA_964463405.1 uncultured Clostridia bacterium | reverse complement strand
GACGTGCCGATCCTCAACGACATCCCGACGGCCAACCCGGTGGTCGAGCAGGTCTACGGCATCCGCACCGACCAGGTCGCCTCGGGCAACCTGCTGTTCTCGCCCCGCATCGGCTTCAACTGGGACGTCAGCCAGGACAAGACCACCCAGGTGCGCGGCGGCATCGGCATCTTCTCCGGCCGCACCCCCTACGTGTGGATCTCCAACCAGTACTCCAACACCGGCATGGAGTTCACCCGCCTCGACATCCGCACGCCGGGCTTCGCCTTCGTCCCCGACCCGCTGAACCAGCCCGAGGCCGGCGTGGGCGGCACCAGCGAGGTCGACGTCATCGACGACAAGTTCACCTATCCCCAGGTGCTGCGCACCAACCTGGCCGTCGACCACCAGCTGCCCTGGGGCATCATCGGCACCCTGGAGTTCATCTATTCCAAGAACATCAACGAGGTCCTGGTCAAGAACCTGAACCTGCGCCAGACCGGAGCCCCCGCCCTGGGCGGCCGCGTCATGTTCGCCCGCGACGTCAACAAAAAGTTCACCGACGTCATCCTGCTGACCAACACCAGCAAGGGCTACCAGTACAGCCTGTCCACCCAGTTCCAGAAGAGCTTCAACAAGAACTCCTGGGCCAACCTCGCCTACACCTACGGCCAGGCCAAGGACGTCAACTCCGCCACCTCCTCGCAGGCCTCCTCCAACTTCGGCTACAACCCCATCCGCTTCGACGCCAACGACCCCGAGCTCACCTGGTCCAACTATGACGTGCGCCACCGCCTCGGCGCCGCGGTCTCCTACACCTTCCACTTCCTCAAGAACGCCCCGACCGTCATCGGCGTCTTCTACGGCGGCCGCTCCGGGCGCCCCTACTCCACCACCTACAACTACTACGACGCCAACGGCGACGCCGCCTCCGGCAACGACCTGGTCTACATTCCGGCCTCGAT
>CAYXCX010000221.1:2213-3657 GCA_964463405.1 uncultured Clostridia bacterium | reverse complement strand
TGCGCCGGCGCATCAAGTCGGTGCGCAACACCCAGAAGCTCACCAAGGCCATGAAGACCGTGTCCGCCGCCAAGCTGCGCCGCGCCAGCAGCGAGCTCAAGCGCTCGCGGGCCTACCGGGAAAAAGTGGCCTCGCTGCTGGCCGAGGCCGGGCGCTGGGCCGACCCGGCCCTCCTCGCCGGCGAGCCGCTGCTGGCCGCCGGCCGCCAGGAGGCGGTGCTGCTGGTGGTCGTCGCCGGCGACAAGGGGCTGTGCGGCTCCTTCAACGCCCACGTGCTGCGCGCGGGCGAGGCGCGGCGCCGCGAGCTGGCCGAAGCCGGGCGGCGGGTCGACCTGGTCACCGTCGGCGCCAAGGCCAGCCGCCATTTCGCCAAGCGCCCCCTGCAGCCGCTGCGCGCCTACAACGGCGTGATCGGCCGGCTGCGCCAGGAAGACGCAGCCGCCCTGGCCGCCGACCTGCAGGAGCTCTACCGCTCCGGCGCCTACGGCGGCGTCGAGTTCGTGGCCAGCGAGTTCGTCTCAGCCTCCCAGCAGCCGATCGCGCGCCGGCAGCTGTTCCCGATCGCCGCCGCGGCTGCGGCCGAGGCGGCAGCCGGCGCCGCGGAGGCTGGCGCCGCGGAGCCGCCCATCTTCGAGCCCGGCGCGGCCGAGCTGGTGCGCGCGCTGCTGCCCCGCCACGTGCTGGCCACCGTCATCCACGTCCTGCTGCAATCGGTGGCCGCCGAGCAGATGGCGCGCATGGCGGCCATGGAGCTGGCCACGCGCAACGCCAGCGACGTGATCCGCCGGCTGACCCTGCAGCTGAACAAGATGCGCCAGGCGGCCATCACCAAGGAGCTGCTGGAGATCATCACCGCCACTGAGGCCCTGAGCCAATAGAATAGGAGAGAACATGAGCCAGAAAGAACCGTCGCCCGAGCGCGCCGGCCGGGTGGTCGAGGTCATCGGCCCGGTCGTCGACGTCGAGTTCGCCAAGGGCGAGCTGCCGGCGATCTACAACGCCGTCGAGATCGTCTCCGACGGCTTCGCCGCCCCGCAGCCCATCCGCATCATTTGCGAGGTGCAGTTCCATCTGGGGGAGACCCGGGTGCGCACCATCTCTATGCACCCCACGGCCGGCCTGGTGCGCGGCATGAAGGCCCGCGACCTGGGCGGCCCCATCACCGTGCCCGTCGGCCGCGAGGTGCTGGGACGCATCCTCAACGTCATCGGCGACCCCGTGGACAACCTGGGCCCTATCGGCGAAAAAACGCGCTACCCCATCCACCGCCAGCCCCCGCCCCTGGAGGAGCAGGACACGCGCCAGGAGCTGTTTGAAACGGGCATCAAGGTGGTCGACCTGCTGGAACCCTACCTCAAGGGGGGCAAGATCGGCCTGTTCGGCGGCGCCGGCGTGGGCAAGACGGTGCTGATCCAGGAGCTGATCCACAACGTGGCCACCAAGC
>CAYXCX010000221.1:0-2203 GCA_964463405.1 uncultured Clostridia bacterium | reverse complement strand
CCGGCGTGGGCGAGCGCACCCGCGAGGGCAACGACCTGTGGCTGGAGATGAAGGAATCGGGAGTCATCGGCAAGACGGCCCTGATCTACGGGCAGATGACCGAGCCTCCCGGCGCCCGCCTGCGCGTGGCCCTGTCGGGGCTGACCGTGGCCGAATACTTCCGCGACGAGGAGAAGCAGGACGTGCTGCTGTTCATCGACAACATCTTCCGCTTCACCCAGGCCGGCTCGGAAGTGTCGGCCATGCTGGGGCGCATGCCCTCGGCCGTCGGCTACCAGCCCAACCTGGCCTCGGAGATGGGCGAGATGGAGGAGCGCATCACCTCGACCAAGAAGGGGTCGATCACCTCGGTGCAGGCCATCTATGTGCCGGCCGACGACTACACCGACCCGGCGCCGGCCACGACCTTCACCCACCTGGACGCCACCACCAACCTGTCGCGGGCGCTGACCGAGATGGGCATCTACCCGGCCGTCGACCCCCTGGCCTCGTTCTCGCGCATCCTCGACCCCAAGGTCGTCGGCAGTGAGCACTACCAGGTCGCCCGCCAGGTGAAGGAGGTGCTGCAGCGCTACAAGGACCTGCAGGACATCATCGCCATCCTGGGCATGGAGGAGCTCTCCGACGAGGACAAGGTCATCGTCGCCAGGGCGCGCAAGATCCAGAAGTTTCTCTCGCAGCCGTTCTTCGTGGCCACCCCCTTCACCGGCCTGGAGGGCAAGTACGTCGAGCTGGCCGACACCATCCGCAGCTTCAAGGAGCTGGTCGAGGGGCGGCACGACGCCCTGCCCGAGCAGGCCTTCTACATGTGCGGCGCCATCGAGGACGCGGTGGCCAACGCCAAGAAGATGGGATTCTGATGATCCAGCTGGAGATCCTCACCGCCCGCGAGGTGGTCCTGCGCGCCGAGATCCGGGACCTCTACATCCCGGCCTACCTGGGCGAGGCCGGCGTCCTCTCGCACCACCTGCCCTATCTCAGCCTGATCAAGGCCGGCGAAATTTCCTATATGGACGCCGCCGGCCAGCGCCACTACCTGTACGGCGGCCCGGGCTTCCTGGAGGTGCGCGACGACCGCGTGGCCCTGATCCTCGACGGCTTCGTCCGCGGCGAGGACCTGGACGGGGACGACCTGCGCCGCCGGCTGCAGGAAACCGAGGCGCGCGTCCGCTCCTCCTTCCAGGCGGCCATCACCCCCGACCAGCTGCAGGCCGAGCTGGCGCTGCAGCGTGAGCTGCAGGCCATGCTCGCCATCCGCCGCAAGATGGACGGCCGCTAGGGACGCCGTCTTGGCCGCGAAAACATTGACTTTTCCCCTGAAATCGGCTATAAGCCAGTTTCCGGCTCGGAATTTCCGCGAAAATCTCATCCCCAGCGAGGAGTGGTCATGAACCTAGAGCATTTGTTCATCCTGGCGCCGTTGGGCTCCATCCTGGCCCTGGCCTTCGCCTTCTATTTCTTCCGCTACATGAAGCGGCAGGACCCGGGCAGCGCCGACATGCAGCGCATCGCCGGCTACGTGCAGAAGGGGGCGATGGTCTACCTGAAGCGGCAGTACCGGGTCGTGACCTTCGTCTTCCTGCTGATCTTCATCCTGTTCTCCTTCATGGCCTACGTGCTGCGCACGCAGAACCCCTGGGTGCCCTTCGCCTTCATCACCGGCGGCTTCTTTTCCGGCCTGGCCGGCTTCCTGGGCATGCGCACCGCCACCTGGGCCTCCAACCGCACCACCGCCGGCGCCAAGCACTCGCTCAACAAGGGGCTGCAGATCGCCTTCCGCTCCGGCGCCGTCATGGGGCTGGTGGTGGTCGGCCTGGCGCTGCTGGACATCTCGCTGTGGTTCATCATTTTGCGCCACTTCATTCCCGAGGGCCCCAGCCAGCTGGCGCTCATCACCACCACCATGCTGACGTTCGGCATGGGCGCATCGACCCAGGCGCTGTTCGCCCGCGTCGGCGGCGGCATCTTCACCAAGTCGGCCGACGTCGGCGCCGACCTGGTGGGCAAGGTCGAGGCGGGCATCCCCGAGGACGACCCGCGCAACCCGGCCACCATCGCCGACAACGTGGGCGACAACGTCGGCGACGTCGCCGGCATGGGCGCCGACCTCTTCGAGAGCTACGCTGTCACGCTCGTTGCCTCGCTGATCCTGGGCAAGACGGCCCTCGGCGAGCACGGTCTGGTGTTCCCGATCCTGATCAGC
>CAYXCX010000220.1:0-3659 GCA_964463405.1 uncultured Clostridia bacterium | reverse complement strand
CACTCAGTCCGCACGGTCCGGATGTATGTCGCCGATGAACTTCAGGGTCAGGTGGATGTTTTCCTCCTCGGTCCAGCGCATGGGGGCGCCGGCCTTGCGAAATGGTCCCAGCGCCTCGAGAATCCCCGCCTTGGCATCCTCGGCCAGGGCGATGCCCGTGAACAATCTCATCCGTCGTATTATAGTGGAAGCGCCGGCAGGAGTAAATAGCCGCCTCCGGCCCCTTGAGATAACTGCCAGCCGGCGCTATATAATGCGCAGAAGGAGGGACCATGAAGCACTTTCTCTCTTTTCTTGCCTTGAGCGCCGCCCTCGGCTTCGGCGCGCTGCCCGCCCAATTGCCGCAGACCGCCGTATCCTCCCCCAACGGCGGCGAGAACCTGCTGCGCGGATCGGAATACACGATCACCTGGAGTTGCAGCCATTGCCCGCCCGGCGCCAACCTGGTGGTGGAGATTTACAACACCCTCCATTCCGGCCCCGGCTACTCGGGCCAGATCAGCCCGGCCGGCGTGCCGATGGGCCAGGGCTCGTTCCTTTGGCAGGAGGTGGGCAAGCTGGCCAACGGCAGCTGGCTCGTCCCCGGGCCGGGCTACAAGATCCACCTGGAGGCGATCGACGGCTCCGACGCCAGCGACGCCGCGTTCACGATCCTGGAGCTGAAGTTGCCCAAGATCAAGGTCGAGCGCATCGCCATCCAGCGCCTGTCCCGCTGCCCCGAATGCGTGCGCATCGACCTGCGGCCGCTGCGCGAAGCTTTCAGGGGCAACCCCGGCGCCTTTCGCGTCGCCCTCCACGCCGACGGCCGCCAGGCGGCGGACCTGGGGATGTTCGGCGGCGGCAGGCAGGGGAGAGATTTCCTGGAGACGCGGATCTCCCTGCCGCCGGCGGCCAAGGGCCGCCCGGTTCGCCATGAGCTCCGCCTGCTTGATCTCAAAGGCCGGCTGCTGCAATCGCGGGAAGTCAAAGTCGACTGGACATGAGATTTTCGTCTGCACTTTGTTATATAATGCACGCGCAAGGAGGCAACATGAAGAAAACGATCCTTTCGGCACTGGTTCTGCTTTTCGCGATATCCGGCGCCTACGCCCAGAAGATCACCCTGATCGCGCCCAACGGCGGCGAGACGCTGGTCAGCGGCACGCCGCTGGCCATCACCTGGTCCTACTCGGGCCTGAGCGGCAACGAGCAGGTCGTGATCGCCCTGGAAGGAGCGGCCGACTACGGTCCGATCGCCTACGCCAAGCTCTCCCAGGGTTCGCTGCCCTGGCTGGCCGGGCAGAAGATGGACGGCTCGTTCGCCAAGCCTGCCGATGACTACCGCATCGTCATCGAGGTCCGCGACGGCGACGAGTCCTATGACGTCACCGACGCCCCATTCGCCATCGCGCCGCCCGCTTCGGTGGTGGCCCTGCTCTCGCCCAACGGCGGCGAGGTGCTTGCAATCGGGAACGATTTCGACATCAACTGGTCGTGCGCCGGAGGCGGCGGCTACGTCACCCTGATCCTTTTCAAGGACAACCAGCCCCTGGGCGCGGTCGCGGAGAACCTGCCGGCCGGCTCCCTGCGCCACACCTGGCGCGTGGGCACGCCGCTGAAGAACAACGCCCCCTATCCGCCGGGCAGCGCCTACGCCATCCAGATCCAGTGGCAGGATAAGCCGCTGGCCGGTGCCGCCCGCGCCGCCGGCCCAGCCCCGGCTGGGACCTACAAGACCGAGGACAGCAGCGACGGCCTGTTCACCATCAGCCTGGGCCGGGGGAAGCGCCCCGATCCCGGGATGAAAAACCGCGACAACTGAGCGCGGGCTTCGGCCCGGTTGACTCCCCGGGGCATCTATATTACTATGATGCCCCATGAAGATTTTTTCGATCGTCGGCTGGTCAGGCAGCGGGAAAACCACCCTTATCGCCCGCCTGATCGGCCATTTCCGCTCCCAGCAGCGGCGGGTGGTCGCCGTCAAGAGCGCCCATGCCGCCGTTGCCGTGCAGCCCGAGGGCAAGGACACGGCCCGCTACCTGCAGGCAGGGGCCGCCGAGGCCTACCTGCTGGCCGGCGGCGAGCTGCTGCGCATGACCCGGCTCGCGGAGCCGGCGACGCTGCTCTCCGAGCTGGATTCAAGGCTGGGCCGCGATGACATCGTCCTGCTGGAGGGGCTGACCGGGCCGGGCATCCCGCGCATCGAGGTCGCCGCCGGCCCGCAGGCCAGGGGGCTGAAGTCGCGGCCCGAGGAGCTGGCCGCCGTGGTGGCGGCCGGACAGGAGCACGGCGCGGGCCATGTGTTCCACCCCGAGCGCATCGACCAGATCGCCGCGTTTATGGAGGCCTATCATGAAGAATAAAATCAAGCTCCAGGTCAACGGCAGGGTCATCGCCCTGAACCCGTTCGTGCAGAAGATCTTCGCCAACCTGATCCTGGGGGCGGTGGCGGCGCTGGACAAGATCCCCCAGCCCGCGGAAACGATCGAGATCACCCTCAAGAGCGAAGCCGAATAGGGAGGTCCCCGCAAAGCCATGAAATACCTGAAGACCATCGCCGAGGAGTGCATCGGCTGCAACGCCTGCATGAGCGCCTGCTCGACCCTGTATTTCAAGGAGGACAACCCGGAAAAGTCGGCCATCCAGGTCGGCGAGGCCGGGGGCGGCGGCTACACGCTGAGCGCCTGCGACCAGTGCCGGGCCTGCGTGGCCGAATGCCCCAGCCAGGCCATCACCGTCAGCAAGCTGGGCGTAGTCATGATCAACAAGGCGCTGTGCATCGGCTGCCTGGCCTGCGTCGCCGTCTGCCCCAGCCACACGATGCGCAGCCATCGCGGCGGCGTGGTGCCGTTCAAGTGCATCGCCTGCGACGCCTGCGTCAAAGTATGCCCGAGCGGAGCGCTGAAGATCGAAGTCAAGGAGGGCTAGCCATGAGCGCCAACGAGAACAAGCACGATACCGAGACGATGCGCAAGGCCCACAAGCTGCTGAAGGAGTTCCGCTACGAGCTCAAGCCAGTGGTCAGGGGCTACAACGACCGCACCCTGTACATCAACCTCGCCACCCTGGAGATCCGCATCAAGCCCGTGCCCGCCGAAATGAAGGAAAAATTCATCGGCGGCAAGGGCTACGACCTCAAGTTGCTGTGGGACGCGGTGAACGGCGACACGAAGTGGGACAGCCCGGAAAACGAGATCTGCATCGCCACCGGCCCCATCGCCGGCAACACCAACTACCCCGGCTCGGGCAAGTCGCTGGTCACCACCATCTCGCCGCAGACCGGCATCCCCATCGACAGCAACGTCGGCGGCCATTTCGGCCCCTACCTGAAATTCTCGGGCTTCGACGCCCTGGAGATCCAGGGCAAGGCCGAGCGCGACGTCCTCATCTACATCGACGGCAACGCCGGCAAGGTCCAGATCATGGAGGCGCCGCTGGAGGCGGTCGACTCGCACGTGGTGGCCGAGCAGCTGCACGAGATGTTCGCCGCCAGCGAGCGCGAGAAGCAGCACGTCTCGGTGGTCTCGGCCGGCCGCGGCGCCGAGCACGCCTGGATCGGCTGCCTGAACTTTTCCTACTGGGATAAGCGCCGCAAGCTGCCGCGCCTGAAGCAGGCGGGGCGCGGCGGCATCGGCACCGTGTTCCGCGACAAGAAGATCAAGGCCATGGCCATCAAGTAC
>CAYXCX010000219.1:952-3685 GCA_964463405.1 uncultured Clostridia bacterium | reverse complement strand
GCGACTGGGTCATGGACAAGTGCCGCGGCTGCGAATGGCTTCCCGCCTGCGCCGGCGGCTGCCCGCTGCAGTGCACCGCCGATTCCTTCTGCTGCCCCGACCGCATGAGCAGCCCGTGAAAAGCATCCACCTGGAGCTCGAGGCCCGCGAGGACGCCGCGCTGCACCCGCTGGCGGCGCGCAGCGCCGCCAGCTGCCGCGAGCGCCCGGAAAAGCCCTCGCCGGTGCGCACCGAGTTCCAGCGCGACCGCGACCGCATCCTGCACTCCAAGGCCTTCCGCCGCCTGAAGCACAAGACCCAGGTCTTCATCTCCCCCGAGGGCGACCACTACCGCACCCGCCTGACCCACACCCTGGAGCTGAGCCAGATCGCCCGCACCATCGCCCGGGCGCTGAACCTGAACGAGGACCTGACCGAGGCCATCGCCCTGGGCCACGACCTGGGCCACACCCCGTTCGGCCATATCGGCGAGGCGGTCCTGGACAAACTCTGTCCAGGCGGCTTCCGCCACTTCGAGCAGAGCCTGCGCGTGGTCGACAAGCTGGAGAACGGCGGCCGCGGGCTGAACCTGACCCGCGAGGTGCGCGACGGCATCCTCAAGCACTCCAAGGGGCAGGGCGAGGTCATCCCCCGCGACCGCCGGGCGCAGCCGCTGACCCTGGAAGGGCAGATCGTGCGCCTGGCCGACCTGATCGCCTACGTGAACCACGACATCGACGACGCCAAGCGCGCCCGCATCATTTCCGACTCCGACCTGCCCGAGTCGAGCCGCAGGCTGCTGGGCACGCAGTACGCCAAGCGCATCGACACCATCGTCATCGACGTCATCGACGCCACGCTGCAGAATGGCCTGCGGGCCGTCACCGTCTCGGCGCCGGTTTTCGCCGAGCTGCTGGCGCTGCGCGGCTTCCTGTTCCAGAACGTGTACTCGCGCCAGGAGCGGCTGGTGGAGAAGGCCGAGATCCGCCGGGTGCTGCTGGCCATCCACGACCACGTGACCCGCAATCCGGGCGAGTTCGTCCAGCCTTTTCCCGAGGGCGACAGCGTCGCCCGGCGGGCCATCGATTTCATCGCCGGCATGACCGACAACTATGCCATGAACCTGTACGAGAAGATCAATAAGGACTAGATTCTCGGCGTACGGCCCACGGCGTACGGCAGAGGCCAGAGATCGACCATTGCGGTTCCTAACACTAACACTAACACTAACACTAACACTAAGAGATCGTTCGTTCTTTTCTGTATTGACTTTTCCAGTTCACGGTCAGAGAATATCTCCCGGAATGAAAATCTTGCCCCCGGCTGAGTGGAGAACATTATGAAAACATGGCGCATTCTTTTGGTTACGCTTCTGGCGCTGGGCATGCTGAGCGCTTCCAGCTGCATGGGAAACAAGGACGACGACGGCAACGGCGACGCGACCGAGGAGCCCAACTTCGTCGAGAGCGCCTGCGCCGGCTGCACCCAGGAAACGGCCCTGGCGAACGGCTTCCGCTTCATCAGCTACGTCAAGAACATCGGCGGCAGCGGCAAGATCGGCATGACGATCAGCACCAGCAAAGGCAGCGCCTCCAAGGAATTCACCGTGACCGCCAATACCGTCTACCAATTTTCGTGCGACGTCCCGGCCGAGGCCAAAGCTTCCGCCGCCTTCACCTACATCGTGAAGTTCCCTGGCAAGGCGGGCTACACCGACGCGCGCACCAAAACCGGATATGACTGCACCGGCGCGCCCAGCAATTTGCAGATGCAGCAGAAGTAGGAACGAAGAAACGAGCTCTTAGTGTTAGTGTTAGTGTTAGTGGTAGTGGTAGTAACCGCAATGACCGGACTCTGAAAAACCAGAAAACCATTGCATTTGCAATTACTACCACTATCACTTGAAGTTCGATCTATTGATGCCCTAGCCAGGGCTTGAGCTCCTGCTGCAGCTGCGCCTCGCTCAGCGCGCCGCTGAGGCGGTGAACTTCTCGCCCCTTGACGAAGAGGATCAGGGTCGGGACGCCGAAAATCTGGTACTGGGAGGCCAGGCCGGGCTCGGCGTCGATGTCCACCTTGGCCACGTCGACGTCGTCGCGTCCGGCCACGAACCGCTCCAGGACAGCCGACATGAGCCGGCAGGGTTGGCACCACGAGGCCCAAAAATCTACCAGCAGCGGCTTGGGGCTCAGGGCGACGGCCGACTCGAATCCCTCGCCGCTGAGCGCGCGCACCGTTCCGCCCCCGGGGACCGGCAGGGGCCGGCGGCAGCGGCCGCACAAGGGGCGGCCGTGCATGCCGCCGCGCACGCGGTTCTTGGCTCCGCAGGCCGGGCAGGCGATGATGTCATTCATGGCGCACCTCCTCCCGGGCCATGGCGGCGACGGCTGCCAGCAGCCGGGGCAGGGCTTCCCCGGGAGCCAGGCGCTCCACCACCCGGCCGCGGCGGAACAGGAAGGCCCGGCTGCGGGAAAAGGCCAGGCCCACGTCGGCGTCGCGGGCCTCGCCCGGCCCGTTGACCTCGCAGCCCATCAGGGCGACGCGCAAGCCTCGCGGGAATCGCAGCCGGGCGGTTTTTTTTTCGAACTCCGCCACCAGCGGGATCAGGTCCACCGAGGTGCGGGCGCAGGTCGGGCAGGAGACGACCTGGATGCCGCCGCGCCCCAGCCCGGCCGCCGCCAGGATCTCGCGGGCGACGCGGATTTCATGGAGCGGGTCGGCGGTGAGCGACACGCGGATGGTACTGCCGATGCC
>CAYXCX010000219.1:0-942 GCA_964463405.1 uncultured Clostridia bacterium | reverse complement strand
CGAACAGCGAGCCGGCCTCGGTCACTCCCAGGTGCAACGGGTAGTCGCAGGCGCGGTCGGCCAGGCGGTTGGCCGCCACCGTCTCGGCCGCGTCGTGCGACTTGAGCGAGAGCTTGAGGTCGAAAAAGCCCTGGTCCTCGAAGAACTTGACCTTGTCCAGGAGCGAGCGGACCATGGCCTCGGGGCGCGGCAGGCCGGGACGGCCGTACTTTTTTTCCAGCGAGCCGGCGTTGACGCCGATGCGGATGGGGACGCGCCTTTCACGGGCCATGCGGATGACCGCCTTGAGTCCCTGGTTGCCGCCGATGTTGCCCGGGTTGATGCGCACCCCCTGGGCCCCCTTTTCCATGGCGCCCAGGGCCAAGGCGGCGTCAAAGTGGATGTCGGCGATAACCGGCAGGACCGAGCGGGCCAGGACGCGGCCGAAAGGCTCCAGGGCCGCCCTGTCGGGGACGGCGACGCGCACGATGTCGCAGCCGGCCTTCTTGAGCCGGGCGATCTGCCTCAGCGTGCCCGCCACGTCGCCGGCGGCGGTGTTGGTCATCGACTGGATGGAGACCGGATGGCCGCCGCCAATGCCCACGCTGCCGACAAAAATCTCCCGTTTCATAACAGAATTATAATGGTCTCAGTGACAAGTGACAAGAGCATTGGATCAGTGACCTATCGTGACGCGAAACGCGTAACGAGTGACGCGCAAAAAACAGCATTGTATGAGTCAATCTTCTGATTTCCACGAGGGCTTTTCACTCGTCACGCGTCACGTGTTACGTGTTACGAAAAAAATGGCGGCATCGGATGATGCCGCCATTTTTTCAGATCTTACTTGACGCTGATGGGAATGGCCTTGGTCTTGGCCTCCTCAATTTTGGGCACGGTCAGATGCAGGACGCCTTCCTTGAGCGTGGCGTCGATCTTCTTGCCGTCGACGTTCTTGGGAAT
>CAYXCX010000218.1:3273-3711 GCA_964463405.1 uncultured Clostridia bacterium | reverse complement strand
CCTCCGACGTGCTCGACGTCTGCCAGCTCGAGGAGGCGCTGATCAACCTGCGCGTGAACGCCCCCGTCGCCCTGCTCGCCGGCGGCCGCCTGACCATCCAGTCCTCGGTGACCTGCCTGGACGAGAACGACGCGCGCCGCCAGCCCGAGGCCAAGCCGGGCTGGTTCGCCGTGCTGGCGGTCAGCGACACCGGCGTGGGCATGGACGAGGGGGTCAGGGGGCGCATCTTCGAGCCGTTCTTCACCACCAAGGAAAAGGGCAAGGGGACCGGGCTGGGACTGTCCATGGTGTACGGCGTGGTCAAGAACCACGGCGGCTTCATCCACGTCTACAGCGAGCCGGGCGAGGGTTCCACCTTCAAGATCTTCCTGCCGCTGAGCGGCAAGCCCGAGGTGCTGGAGAGCGACGGCGAGTCCGACCTGACCGGCGGCGACGAGA
>CAYXCX010000218.1:2567-3263 GCA_964463405.1 uncultured Clostridia bacterium | reverse complement strand
CGACGAGACGGTGCTGGTGATCGACGACGAGGAGGCGATCCGCCAGGTGGCGGCCGACATCCTGGGCAGCTACGGCTACCGGGTGCTCCTGGCCGCCGACGGCTCCGAGGGCGTCGTCCTGTACCGCCGCGACCCAACCGCCGTCGCCATGGTGCTGCTGGACATGGTCATGCCCCGCCTGGGGGGGCGCGAGACCTTCCTGCAGCTCAAGGCGATCAACCCGCACGTGCGCGTCCTCTTCTCCACCGGCTACAGCCAGAACGAGAAGGTGAACGAGATCCTCGCCCTGGGCGTGCAGGGCTTCATCCAGAAGCCCTACCAGGTCAAGGACCTGCTGGCCAAGGTGCGGTCCGTGCTGGATGGCCAGTCCTGAGGGAATCTTTTTCGGCCCCGCCGGCTGGAGCTACCCGGACTGGCGGGGGACGGTCTATCCCCAGCCGCAGCCGCGCGGCTTCAATCCGCTGGCCTTCCTGGCCGCAAGCTTTGACTTCGTGGAGGTCAACACCAGTTTCTACCGGGTGCCCGGCGAAAGGCTGGTCCAGGGCTGGGTCGACAAGACGGCGCCTTTCCCCGCCTTTCGCTTCTGGGTCAAGCTTCACCGGTCTTTCACCCACGAAGGCAAACTGGAGCCGGCGACGGTTTCGGCCTTTCGCGCCGCGCTGGGGCCCCTGGCGCGCGCCGGCAAGCTGGCCGGCC
>CAYXCX010000218.1:0-2557 GCA_964463405.1 uncultured Clostridia bacterium | reverse complement strand
TGCTGGCCCAGTTTCCCTACTCGTTTCACCGCAGCCGGGACAACCTGGCCTATCTGGGCGACCTGGCCGCCCATTTCCGCGGCTGGCCCCTGGCAATCGAGTTCCGCCACCAGGACTGGCTCGAGGACGACGTGATCGCCTGCTTCCGCGAGCGGGGCCTGGTCTGGGCCAACATCGACCAGCCGCAGGTGTCGCGCTCGCTTTGCCTGACGGCCCTGGCCACGTCGGCGGAAGCGGCCTACCTGCGCCTGCACGGCCGCAACGCCGGCGCCTGGTTTTCCGGGCAGGGGCGGGACGCCCGCTATGACTATTCCTACTCAGCGGCCGAGCTTGCCGGGCTGGGGCGGGTGGTGGCGCGGCTCAAGGAGCAGGCCAGGAAAGTGTTCGTCTCGGGCAACAACCACTACAAGGGGGCGGCGGTGCGCAACCTGGCGCAGCTCAAGGAGATCGTGGGCCGGCAGCGCCCTGGCGGCCGCGAGCCCGGCGAGGGGCATTAGCCGCCGGCGCCGGGTCCTCTACAGCCCGGGCGCCGACGCGCTGGACCAGGGCGGCCGCGAAGGGCCGGAGTTGTGGAGGGATTCGGACATCGCGGTTGCCATAAAATTTGCTAGCGATCTAGAGACGTCAGATGTTAGACGTTGGTAGGTAGCAAGAAAAATGCCCTGAAATTATTGCTTGTCTATTGTCTTGCTAACGTCTAACGTCTGGCGTCTAACGTCCCTAGCTCATTGAGCACATGCGTCTAACGTCTATTTCTTCAATAAATCCCGGATCTCCCTGAGCAGCGTCTCCTGGACCGGCGGCGGGGGCGGCGGTGCGGCGGCCTGCTTTTTCTTCATGCTGTTCAGCCCCTTGATCACCAGGAAGATGGCGAAGGCCACGATCAGGAAGTCCACGATGGTGTTGACGAAGGCGCCGTACTTCAGCATTACGGCCGGCGCCTCGCCGGCGGCAGGCTTGAGGGTGACGGCCAGGCTGGAGAAGTCGACTCCCCCCAGCAGTATACCCACCGGGGGCATGATGATGTCGTTGACCAGCGAGGTGACGATCTTGCCGAAGGCGCCGCCGATGACGATGCCCACGGCCATGTCCATGACGTTGCCGCGCATGGCGAATTCCTTGAACTCCTTGACGAATCCCATGGATCCCTCCTTATTGTGTTTTTTTTAAGCAAACGGCGTCGTGCCAGCGGCTGCGCAGGCGGGTCAATTCCCGGCCGCTCTGCTCCAGCCGCAGGCTTTGCAGCAGGACGGAGCCGCCGGCGGCGGGCGGGCGGCCGATCTCGGTCAGGCAGGCGACCTGGTCGCCCAGGCGGGCCTCGCCCAGAAAGGCGGCTTCCAGCTCGCGAGGCTGCCGGTGGCGGAGTCCGGCGGGGACCGCGCCCAGGGCCCAGCCGAGATAGACGGTGTTGTTGACGTGGTCGTTGAGGTCGATGTCCGCGGCCTGGGCCCGGCGCAGGGTGCGGGCGGCCCGCGGCCACGGCGGAGGCAGGGGGGCGAAGTCGTCCGCGATCATGCGCCCGGGGTGCAGGTCAAAAACGGGCAGGTGGGGGTCGAGGCGGGCCGGGCGCCGGGTTTGCAGGTGCATCAGCGCCCAGGCGCTGGTGGCGCGCAGGATCTCGGCGCCATGCGCGTCGCGCGCCTGGAACTCGCGCAGGGCGAAGAGGCGGTGGCGGCCCGAGGGCCAGGTGGCGATGGCGGCCGCGGCCCCGGGCTCGGGAATCGCGGCGATCGCCACCCGCAGCCGGGCCAGCACCCAGGTTAGCCCCTTGGCGTGGAGGTCCTGGACGCCGACCCCCAGCGTCTCCGCATGGCGCCCGGCCGCCTCCATCATCTCCTCGAGCAGCCGCAGCAGCCTCGGCAGCGGATCGCTGCCCACTTGCTCGGGCAGGCGGAACGTTTCCACATGGGGTTCGGCTTTCATGAGATTGTGATTATACACGAAATAGAGACGTTAGACGTTAGGCGTTAGCAAGGTGCTCGGCGAACCAGAGACGTTAGGCGCATGCGCTCAAGGAGCTAGAGACGTTAGACGTTAGACGCCAGACGTTAGCAAGGCAACAGACAAGCAATATTTTCAGGGCATTTTTCTTGCTAACTACTAACGTCTAACGTCTGACGTCTCTAGATCGTTCTTTGTTTTTGCTAACGACGAACGTCTGAGGTCTATTCTTTGATCTCGCCCAAATTCCTGATGATCAGGATGTCGTAATCGCCCAGCCGCTTGAAGCCGGCCTTGCGGTACAGGTCGAGGGCCTTGTGGGCGTCGCGGTGCACTTCGAGCTTGACCTGCAGGCCGATGGCCTTGGCGATCTTCAGCGACTCGCTGAGCAGCGGCTTGGAAAGGCCGCGGCCCTGGTATTCGGGGGCGATGGCGAAGTGGTGCAGGTAGAGGCGCCGGCCGTCGTTGGTCAGCCAGGAGGTGCCCACCACCGTGTCGCGGTCGCGGTCGACCAGCACCAGCAGCCGGCCGTTGCGGCGCAGGGTGTTCTCGATCACCTCGGCGCTGACCCCGCGTCCAGGCGTGCTGATGCCGGATTTCTCCCAGATCTCGGCCA
>CAYXCX010000217.1:3493-3720 GCA_964463405.1 uncultured Clostridia bacterium | reverse complement strand
CGCCACGAGGGGCAGACGCGGCTGCAGTCGGGCTACGAGGGCATCGTCAAGTACACCAACCTGGAGA
Source organism: uncultured Clostridia bacterium (assembly GCA_964463405.1). Lineage (GTDB taxonomy): Bacteria > Acidobacteriota > Aminicenantia > UBA2199 > UBA2199 > UBA2199. Next base: position 3,653 of record CAYXCX010000217.1, on the reverse strand, counting down.
TCATCGAGAGCAAGGGCGGCGAGTTCATCGCCATGAACCGCATCGGCTCGCTGCAGATCCTGGACTCCAAGAAGCGCGAGAAGGCCATGTACCCGGTGGCCTACGGCTCGCGCATCCTGGTCAAGGACAGCCAGGCGGTCAAGAAGGGCGACTTGCTGCT
>CAYXCX010000217.1:0-3483 GCA_964463405.1 uncultured Clostridia bacterium | reverse complement strand
AAGGTCTGGGAAAACGCTCTGACCTGGGACAGGGTGTTCAAGAAGGGCGACCTGCTGCTGGAATGGGACCCCTTCGCCAACTCGCTGCTGACCAACGACGACGGCGTCGTCGAGCTGAAGGACCTGGTGGAAAACATCTCGTTCGTCAACGCCCGCGACGAGGAGACCGGCAAGATCACCCAGCTGGTCATCGACATCAAGAACGAAAAGCTGCGCGACGAGCTGCTGCCGCACATCGCCATCCGCGACAAGGCCAGCAACAAGGTCAAGCGCAAGTACTACCTGCCGGTCAACGCCCACATCTCGGTCAAGGAGGGCGACGAGGTCAAGGCCGGCGACGTGCTGTCCAAGATCCCCTCCGAGTTCGCCAAGACCAAGGACATCACCGGCGGCCTGCCGCGCGTCACCGAGCTGTTCGAGGCGCGCAAGCCCAAGAACCCGGCCAAGATGGCCCAGATCGACGGCACCGTGGAATACGGCAAGGTGCAGCACGGCTCGCGCAAGATCACCATCCGCCCGCTGGACAAGAACGTCAAGCCCGACGAGCACAGCATCCCGCGCGGCGCCCACATCATCGTCGACGACGGCGGCAAGATCACCGCCGGCACGCCGCTGATGGACGGCCCGCTCAACCCCGTCGACATCCTGACCGTCCTGGGCGAGCAGAAGCTGGCCGAGTACCTGCTGAAGGAGATCCAGGACGTCTACCGCCTGCAGGGGGTGGAGATCAACGACAAGCACATCGAGATCATCATCCGCCAGATGATCAAGTGGCGGCGCGTCGAAGAGGTGGGCGACACGCAGTTCATCCCCGACCAGATCATCGAGAAGTGGAAGTTCGAGGAGGAGAACGCCCGCGTCGAGGCCGAGGGCGGCCGCCCGGCCAAGGCCAAGCCGGCGCTGCTGCCCATCTCGCGCGCGGCCCTGGCCAACGACAGCTTCCTGTCCGCCGCCTCCTTCCAGGAGACCACGCGCGTGCTGACCGACGCCGCCATCGCCGGCAAGGAAGACCACCTGCTGGGCATCAAGGAGAACGTGACCATGGGCCGGCTGATCCCGGCCGGCACCGGCTACTCCTACTACCAGCAGATCGAGCACGATCATATCGAGGATAAATTTACGATAGCCAAGTAGGGCGGTCTCTAAGAACAGGACGGCCGATCTCTTAGTGTTAGTGTTAGTGTTAGTGTTAGGAAGAAACTAGACTAGCTCTAAGTTATAGTGGAGTAACCGTAAAAAACGGACTCTGAGGAGCCGCCCTGAATCAGGTCCTTTTTTCATTTGCTTTTCAAGCGGTTTTCTCTAGGTCAGAGGGCAAATAGTTGAAAAACCATCTTGCCTGTGGTAAGAATCCCATGAAAAGCAAGGCCCTGCGAAAAAATGGAAAAGAAAGCGAGGTGGGCGATGAAACATCGGATGATCCCCTTGCTGGTCGTCTTGTGTTTGCTGCTTGGCTATTGCCAGAAGGAGACTCCCGAGGACGAAGAACGGGACTGGCTGGCCGATTTGATCGCCAAGTTTCAGAGCGAGCCGGTCCGAAATCCGCCGCGCTCCATCTGGCGGTACGACTACCGGGGCCAGGTCGTCTATTTCGTCCCCGAGATCTGTTGCGACCAGTACAGCACGCTGTATGACGCCCAGGGCAGCGTGATCTGCCATCCTTCCGGCGGCTACGGCGGCGGCGGCGACGGCCTTTGCCCCGATTTCTTTCAAGAGCGGATGAACGAAGTGCTCATCTGGAAGGATTCGCGGTCATTTCCCTGATCGTGCATAACGTGTGGCGCGCGCCCGACATGCCCGGGAACCATTCTTCATTCCATTCGTATAATCCAATTGGCGGCATAGCGGTCCTAAGTTTCGCTGGAGGTATACGATGAAAAAAAGCCTGTTGGCGATCGTGCTGGTCGCAGGATTATTCTCTCTCGTTCGGGCCGGCGACACGGCCGGGGAAAAGAAGCGCCTTTATCCCCAGACCCAGAAGGTCGACGTGGTCGACGACTACCACGGCGTCAAGGTTCCCGACCCCTACCGCTGGCTCGAGGACGACAACGCCCCCGAGGTCAAGGCCTGGGTCGAGGAGCAGAACAAGCTGACCTTCGGCTACCTCAACGCCATCCCCTGCCGCCAGGGCATCGCCAGGCGCCTGGAGGAGCTGTTCAACTATCCCCGCTACTCGGCCCCTTTTCGCGTCGGCGAGTACTATTTCTTCGCCAAGAACGACGGGCTGCAGAATCAGTCGGTCTATTATTTCCAGAAGGGGCTGGACGGCGAGCCGCAGGTGTTCCTCGACCCCAACGCCCTGTCGGCCGACGGCACGGTGCGCATCGGCCTGCTGGGCGGATCGCAGGACGACCGCTACATGGCCATCTCCCGCTCCGAGGCCGGCTCCGACTGGCAGGAGATCCGCGTCGTGGAGATCGCCACCCGCCGCGAGCTGGACGACCGCCTGCGCTGGGTGAAGTTTTCCGGCGCCGGCTGGAGCGGCGCCGGCTTCTTCTACTCCCGCTACGACGCCCCCAAGCCCGGCGAGGAGCTCAAGGCCAAGAACGAGAACCAGAAGGTCTAGTACGAGAAGCTGGGCGAGCCGCAGGAGAAGGACGAGCTGGTCTTCGCCGATCCCGAGCACCCGCTGCGCTACTACGGCGCCGGCGTCAGCGAGGACGGCCGCTTCCTCGTGCTGGGCATCTCCGAGGGCACCCACGGCTCCGAGATCCGCTTCCGCGACCTGACCAAGAAGGACGATGCCTTCCACCTCCTCTGCCCGGGCTTCGAGTTCGACTACGCCCCCATCGAAAACATCGGCGGCTCGTTCCTGGTCCACACCAACGACGGCGCCGCCAACTACCGGGTGGTGCTGATCGACGGCGCCGCGCCGGCGCGCGAGAACTGGAAGACCGTCGTCGCCGAGGGCGAGAGCGTGCTGCTCGGGGCCGGCACGGCCGGCGGCAAGCTGTTCTGCCACTACCTGAAGGACGTCGCCACCCGCATCACCCAGCATGATCTCGCCGGCAGGCTGGAACGCGAGATCGCCCTGCCGGGACTGGGCAGCGCCGGGGGCTTCGGCGGCAAGAAGGAGGACCGGACTCTTTTCTACACCTTCACCTCGTTCAACTACCCGCCGGTGATCTTCCGCTACGACATCGCCTCCGGCCAGAGCACCCTGTTCCGCAAAAGCGAGGCCAAGTTCAACCCCGAAGACTACGAAGTCAGGCAGGTGTTCTTCGCCAGCAAGGACGGCACCAAGGTGCCGATGTTCATCGTCCACAAGAAGGGGCTGAAGCGCGACGGCCTGAACCCCGCCTACCTGTACGCCTATGGCGGCTTCAACGCCAGCATGTCCCCCTATTTCAGCCCGGCCAACCTGGTGTTCCTGGAAAACGGCGGCGTCTACGCCCTGGCCAACATCCGCGGCGGCGGCGAGTACGGCGAGGCCTGGCACCGCGGCGGCATGCTGGACAAGAAGCAGAACGTGTTCGACGACTT
>CAYXCX010000216.1:0-3735 GCA_964463405.1 uncultured Clostridia bacterium | reverse complement strand
GGTCGCCGAACAGCGTCTTGTTGACCAGGGCGCTCTTGATGGTCAGGAACTTGTGGCTGTCGGCGTGCTTCTTGTAGTACTTGAAGACGTCGCGGACCTGGACGGCGTCCATCTCACACCTCTTCCACGTAGGTGTCGCGCAGCCGGTCGAAGAGCAGGTAGCCCAGCCAGAAGAAGACCAGCCCGACCAGGATGGTGACCGCGAAACGCTTGTAGTGCGGCAGCGAGCCCACGAAGAAGGCATAGTGGTACGACTCGATGATGTGGGTCATGGGGTTGAAGTTGAGGACGACCTGCAGCGCCCGCGGCACCGACTCGTAGGGGTAGATGATGGGCGTGGCGAAGAACCACAGGGTGATCAGGTTGGCGAGGATGTCCTTGATGTCCTTGAAGTGCACGGTCAGCGCCGAGACCAGGAAGCACAGCCCCAGGGTGAAGACGTACTGCGCCAGCAGGCTGACCGGCAAAAAAAGCACCCAGGGGGTGAGGGGCTTGCCGAAGATCAGGAAAAAGGCGACGAGCACCGGCAGGCCGAAAAGGAAGTGGACCAGGTTGGTGCTGACCACCATGATCGGCAGCACCTCGACCGGGAACTTGATTTTCTTGATCAGCGCCCCCTGCACCGACAGGACGTTGGCCGACTCCAGCAGCGAGGAGGAGAACCAGGTCCAGGGCAGGATGCCGTTGAACAGGAACAGGGCGTACATCCACTTGTTGCCCTCGAAGCCGGGGGCGCGGGCGCCGCCGATGATGAAGCCGAAGACCACGGTGTAGACGGCCATCAGCAGCAGCGGGTTGACCAGGCTCCACAAAAAGCCGAGCACGGTGCCGCGGTAGCGCGCCTTGAGCTCGCGCGAGACCAGGGTGGCGATCAGCTCGCGGTGGCGGACGATTTCCTTCAGCTTTTCGATCATGTTCGCTTGTGAGCGGCCATTATACCTCAAAACGGCGCGGAGCCGAAGCGTTTGGCGGATTTCACTCCCCGGCCAGGATGCGCTCCATCTCCGGAGTGTAGACCCCGCGCTCGCGGAACAGCACCAGCGGCCGCTCGCGGCGGCAGCGGCCGTCGGTCTTGCCCAGGCGCACCAGCAGCCGCTCGGGCTTGGAGTCGGCGAACGACTGCACCGGGCGGTAGGAGGCGGCGTAGAGGCCGCAGGCGGCGGCCGCCTCCAGGAGTTCCTCGCGCCGCGAAAAGGGGAAAACCAGGTACAGCCGCCCGCGCGGGGCCAGGCAGGCGGCGCAGCCGCGCAGCAGCCCGGGCAGGTCCAGGGCGATCTCGAAACGGGCCAGGCTGATCGAGGGGTCTGGGCTGACCTTGCCGCGGTCGGCGCGGAAAAAGGGCGGGTTGCAGAAGATCGTCTGCACGTTGGCCAGCCCGCCGTGGATGCGGCGGAAATCGCCGCGGATGACGTGGAAGCGGGCCGCCATGCCGTTGGCCTCGGCGTTTTCCACGGCCAGGCGGTACAGGGGGTCCTGGATCTCGATGCCGGTGACGGTAGGAAACTTCTTGCGCTTCAGGGCCAGCAGCGAGATCACCCCCACGCCGCAGCCGACCTCCAGCGCCGGCCGGGTGGAGCGGGGCAGGTAGGCGGCCAAGATCGGCGAGTCGACGGCGAAGCGGTAGCCTTTTTTGAGCTGCTTGATCACCACCTTGCCGTGGTAGAAGGCATCGGTGGTCGTCACTAGCTCGATCATGAATTAATTGTTGAAACGTTGAATCGTTGAATTGTTGCTGCGACAACAGCCATCCCGAGAATTCCTGGTGATGGTTTTTCGTTTCAACATTTTAGCCTGCTCTCATAGCAATGCTTTTTTGATTCGTTTCAACATTTCAACGTTTCAACGCTTCAACTTCTCTTAAATATTCACGAACCAGGTTCAGCGCGTAGTGGGCGCTGCGCCGCTTGATCACCTCGCGGCTGCCGGAAAAGATCTGCCGCATCCCCTTTTCGCCGCCGGCGCAGCTGAGGTGCAGGTAGACCAGCCCCACCGGCTTCTTGTCGCTGCCGCCGTCCGGGCCGGCGATGCCGGTGACCGACAGCCCCAGGTCGGCGCCGGTCAGGCGGCGGACCGCCGCGGCCATCTCGGCGGCGGTCGCCGCCGACACGGCGCCGTGGCGCTTCAGCGTCTCCTCGCGCACGCCCAGCAGCCCGGCCTTGACCTGGTTGGCGTAGGCGATCACCCCGCCGAGGAATACTTCCGAGCTCCCGGGGACCGATGTCACCTGGTCGCCCAGGCCGCCGCCGGTACAGCTCTCGGCTACGGCCAGGCTGAGGCCGCGCTCGCGCAGCATGCCCACCACCAGTTCGGCCAGGCTGATGTCGCCCTCGGTGAAGATGAATTCCTGCAGGCGCTCGCGCACCTTGGCGGCCAGCTCGTCGGTCAGCCGCCGCGCCTCGGCATCCGAATCCTTTGAACGGCCGAGCAGGTGGATCTCGATGATCCCGGGCGAGGCCAGGATGGTGGTGACCGGGTTGCGGTACTTGCGGTAGATGTCGGCGATGCGCGAATCGGCGTCCGATTCGCCGATGCCGGTCAGCTTGAAGGTGCGGGAATAGACGTGGTAGTTGGCCGCCGGGGCGATGAACCTGTCGAAGGCGGCCTCGAACACCGGCTGCATCTCGTTGGGCGGCCCGGGCAGCAGCAGCACCTTGCAGCCGCCGGCTTCGCAGTAGAGCCCCGGGGCCGTGCCCACCGGGTTGGCCAGCACCTCGGCGCCCTCGAGGACGAAGGCCTGGCGGGCGTTGATCTCGGGCATGGCCAGGCCCCGGCTGCGGAACAGCTCGCGCAGCCCGACGACGATCTCCTCGCGGAAGACCAGCTCTTTTTTGAGGGCCGTGGCCACCGCCTCGCGGGTGAGGTCGTCCTCGGTGGGGCCCAGGCCGCCGCTGATCACCACCAGCTGGGCCCGCTGGCAGGCCTTCTTGACGATCCAGGACAGGTTGTCCAGGTGGTCGCCGACGACGACCTTCATGTCGGTCAGGATCCCCTTCTGGCGCAGGCGGCGGGAGACATAGGCGGAGTTGGTGTCCTGGCGGTCGAGGTCCAGCATCTCGCTGCCGACGGCGATGAAGATGGCGCGCATGGAATTACCCCCGGAGCGTTATAAAGGAAATGGGTCTTAAAGTCAATGAGATCAGACGTTAGACGTTAGCAGTTAGACGTTAGCAAGAAAGGAAGAAACGATATTTCCTGTGTTTTCGCGAACGGATGAATGTCAATATCTATACTACGCCAGGTTCTCATGGTGGAAGATGCAAATAAAAAGGCACTCAGCAAACTCAGGTCGCTGAGTGCCTTGCTAACATCTAACGTCTACTGTCTAACGTCTGAGATCTTCTTCAGTTCCTAACCCTGGAATCTCTTCTCCAGCTCGGCGTAGCGCGTGTCCACCATCTTCTGGATGTCGGCCACGTCGCTCTCCTTCAGGTGCTTGAAGCGCCCCTGCAGCTTGAGGTACTCCAAGACCGGCTTGCGGTTGGGTGTCTTGAGCGACTGGGAGTACTTGCCGCCGTCAACCTCGTAGATCGGGAAGATGCCGGTCTGCACCGCCAGCCGCGCCAGCTTCACGGTGTCCTCGGGCCGCGCCTTCCAGCCCGGGGGGCACGGCGCCAGGATGTGGATGAACTTGAAGCCGCGGATGTCCTTGGCCTTGACCAGCTTCTTGTACAAATCCTCGGGATAGGCGATCGAAGCCGTGGCCTGGTACGGCACCTTGTGGGCGGCCACGATGTC
>CAYXCX010000215.1:0-3758 GCA_964463405.1 uncultured Clostridia bacterium | reverse complement strand
TGCTGCTGGCCGCCGCCACCCTGGCCAGCTACGGCGCCGCCCGGGCCATGGCCGGCGCCTCCGGGCGCAGGCGCACGCTCTGGCTGGGCCTGGGCCTGGCCGTCACCCTCGGCCTGCTCGTCGTGTTCAAGTACCTGAACCTGCTGCTGCAGACCGTCCACGACCTGGCGGCCGCCCTGCTCGGCCTCGGGCCGCTGGCCCCGCTGAAGATCCTGCTGCCGATCGGCATCTCCTTCTACACCTTCAAGGCCGTCAGCTACCTGATCGACGTCTACCACCGGCGGATCCCGGTTGAGCGCCACGCGGGAATCTACGCGCTCTACGTCGCCTTTTTCCCGCAGCTTCTCGCCGGCCCCATCGACCGCGCCGCCCAGTTCATCCCCCAGCTAAAGGCTCCGTCGCCCATCACCTACGAGCGCGTCGCCTCCGGCTTCCAGCAGGTCGTCTGGGGATTGTTCAAGAAGCTGGCCATCGCCGACCGTCTGGCGCTGTTCGTCGGCGAGGTGTTCCGCCACCCCGAGGGGCAGGGGCTGCAGCTGCTGGCGGCCGTCTATTTCTTTGCCTTCCAGATCTATTGCGATTTCTCCGGCTACAGCGACATCGCCATGGGCCTTTCGCGCATCCTGGGCTACGACTCCATGAAAAATTTCGACTTCCCCTATTTCGCCCGCAGCATCCCCCAGTTCTGGAGCCGCTGGCACATCTCGCTCTCCAGCTGGCTGCGCGACTACCTGTTCCTGCCCATCGCCTACGCCGTCATGCGCCGCATCCGCGGCGAGCGGCTGCTGCGGGTCAAGGCCGAGGCCTGGGGATATCTGGTCGCCATTTTCCTGACCATGCTGCTCGGCGGCCTGTGGCACGGCGCCAGCTGGAACTTCGTCGCCTGGGGGGGCCTCTTCGCCGTCTACCAGGCTTTTTCCTACGCCGGTAAGAAACCGCGCCGGCGGCTGCTGCGGCTTTGCGGCCTGCAGCGCCTTCCCCGCCTGCATGCCGCCCTGAGCATCCTGCTGACCTTCCACCTCGTATCCCTGGCCTGGGTCTTTTTCCGCTCGCCGACCTTTGCCGCCGCCTGGTCGTTCCTGGGCCGGCTGAGCCTGGAGCGGCCGAGCCAGTTCAGCCCGCACCTGGCCGCCAACCTGGTCCTGCTGCTGGCCTTCGCCGTCATGGAGTTCTTTCTCAAGAACCGCGATAGCCGCGGATTCTGGCGGCGCTGGCCCGCCTGCTGCCGGGTGGCGGCCTTCGCCCTGTTCTGCTGCCTGGTGATCGTGCTGGCCGTCGACAGCTCCAATGAGTTCATCTACTTCCAGTTCTAGGCCGTCGTGGCCAGGGGCGCTCTACCGGCTGGCCCTGTTCGCGTTCTTTGTCTTCGCCTTCGACCGCCTCATTTTCCTGGGCCTGCGCGCGGCCGAGGAGGCCTACAGCCGGCGCACGGTCGCCTCCAGCCTGCAGGAAAAGTTCGCCGCCGTCCGCGCCGGGGAGCCGATCCAGGTCCTCATCCTGGGCACGTCGCGCGCCTTCGAAGGCATCCACCCTGCCTTGATCCGCAAGCGGCTCGGCGTCCGCGCCTTCAAGGAGGCCTTCGTCGGCAAGGGGCCGAAGTACAATTATTTCTTTTACCAGGAATACAAGAAGCACATGCCGCTGCCGCGGGCGGTGGTCTATGGCGTCGATTATTTCCTTTTCAACATCAGGTCGGAGAGCCACTGGCTGCAGCGGTTCCCCAAGGCGCTGGTCGGGCCCGACCGGGCGAACCCCGGCCTGTCGCTGCTGCTGGCCAACAAGCCGCGCATCGACCGCTTCTTCCAGTTTCTGCTCGACGGCCTCAAGGAGGAAGCCGGCGGCGACAGCCGCTACCGGCTCGAGAGGGACCCCGTGCGCATGGAGGACTATGGCGGCGTGGCCAGCCCCGGCACCATCGACGCCGCGCGCCCGCCGCACTTCCAGCGCGTCACCTTCCCCCGCCCACCCGGCGTGGAGGGGCGCTATTTCAAGCGCCTGCTCATGCAGGCCGAGCGCGACGGGGTGCAGATGCTGCTGGTGGCCCTGCCCGAGTACATCGGCACCTACCGCACCAACAGCGGCCAGCAGAGCTTCGCCAAGACCTTCCGGCGCATGGTGCGCCATTTCGCCAATGTCCGCTTCTGCGACTACAACGACCCGGCCCGGTTCGACCTGGAGCGCGCCGAGCTGTTCCTGGACGGCGGCTACGGCCTGACCAACTCCCACCTGTCCCAAAAGGGCGCCGAGGTCCTGAATGAGCTGCTGATCGCCGACCTGCGCCGTGGCCTGGAGGGGCGGTGAGCGGGCCGCGCGGCCGCCGGCGCCTGGCCGCCGGCATCGCGGCCGCCGTCGCCCTGGCCGCGCTGCTGCTGGGGCTGGCCCTGCTGCGCCCGGCGCGGCGGCGCCAGGCCCCGCCGGAGGCCGCAAAGGCCGCCTTGGAGGGAATCGACCTCGTCTATTTCGATTTTGACAGGGAAAACCGCAAGAAGCTGGAGGTCCGCTGCCGGGAATCGGTCCGCCTGGACGAAGAGCGGCTGGGCCTGAAGGGGGTGGCGGCCACCATTTTCGCCTCCGGGCAGCTGGACGAGGACATTCACGTCCGCGCCGAGCAGGGAACGGCGGCGAACAATTTCCACGATTTCTCGCTCCGGGAGCGGGCGCGGATCGCCGCCGGCGATTTCACCCTGAACAGCCGCAGCTTCCAGATGAAGGGCCTCGATTTCGTTTCGGGCAGCGACCCCGTCGATTTCGAGATCCGGGAGATCCGCGGCCGCGGCTTTCGCGGCCTGGAGTACTACATCAGCCAGAAGGTGCTGAAATTCCTGGCCTGCCGCGGCACCTGGACCCGCGAGGGCGTTCCCTATGATTTTCGCAGCCGCGTGTTCTGGGCCATCCGCCGCGAAAACCGCATCGTGCTGGAAAAGGACGCCGCCCTGGCCGGCGGCGGCTCCACCCTGCGCAGCCCCTGGATCTCGCTGCTGCTCGACGGAGAGTTCAGCCGCCTGCGGCAGGCGGCGGCCATCGGCCGCAGCTCGTTCCAGGGCCAGGTCCAGGCCGGGGGCGGCGCGCAGACGCGCGGCGTCGAAGCCGACCTGATCGAGCTGTTCTACGACGACCCCGGGCGGCTGGAGCGGATCGCGGTCCGCGGCAGCGGCTCGCTGCAGGTGTCCGCGACGCGCAGCTCGGCCCGCCTACGCTCGGATTCGCTGGAGATCCGCCTGCGCCCCGACACCCAGGTCCTGGAAAGGGCGCAGGCCCTCTCCCGCGGCGACCTGGAAACGGGCGGCCGCCAGGCGCTGGCGGTGAGCGCCAACGCCCTGGCGGCCGATTTCGCCGTTGACGGGGAGCTGGCCCGGGCCGCTGCCGCCGGTGACTGCCGCTTCCGCGCGGCGGGGCTGTCCGGGTCCGCGGCCCGCCTCGATCACGAAGCGGCCGCCGACCTGACCACGATCGCGGGCAAGGGAACGGAGGTGCGCAGCGGCGGCAACACCTTCCGCTCGAGCCGCTTTCTGCTGCGCGGCGGCGCCCTGGAAACGGACAAGGGGGTCAAGGCCACGATCGTTCCCCCCAAAAAGAGCGCTCTGCTGGCGGCGCGCCCGGTCTTCGTCACCGCCGGGGCCGTGAACGCGTGGATGAAGAAGTATGGCGTTTCCGCCTATGACGAGAAAACGGGGAAGGGACTGGTGCGCCACGTCTACGTGCGGACCAACCGGGCGGGAGAGAGCCTTTGCTGCGTGGTGCTGAACGGCAAAACCGTC
>CAYXCX010000214.1:0-3776 GCA_964463405.1 uncultured Clostridia bacterium | reverse complement strand
TCGATGGTGATGGCGTCGTCGACCTCGGGGATGACGGAGACGGCGGCGAAGGAGGTGTGGCGGCGCTTGTTGGCGTCGAAGGGCGAGATGCGCACCAGGCGGTGGACGCCGATCTCCTCCTTCAGGTAGCCGAAGGCGAACTCGCCCTCGACGCGCACGCTGACGCTCTTGACCCCGGCCTCCTCGCCGGCCAGGATGTCGGTGATCTCGGCCTTGAAGCCCTGGCGCTCCGCGAAGCGCAGGTACATGCGCAGCAGGATCTCGGCCCAGTCCTGGCTCTCGGTGCCGCCGGCGCCGGGGTGGATGCTCAGGAAGGCGTTGCTGGGGTCGCTCTCGCCGTCCAGGTAGTGCTTGACTTCGGTCTCCTCCACGTACTCCCGGAAGCGGGCGATCTTGTCCTCCAGCTCGGGGAGCAGGCCCGGGTCCTCATCGATCAGCTGGAAGTAGGTTTCCAGTTCCTCGGTCGAGAATGCCAGCTTGGAGTCGATCAGCAGGAAGCCGTTGAGGACCTTCTTTTCCTTCTGCAGGCGCGCCGCTTCCTGCGGCTTGCTCCAGATGGCGGGATCGGTCAGCTTGGCGTCGATCTCGTTGATGCGCCCCGTCTTTTGGGCTATCTCAAAGAAACCCCCGTAGGTCGGAGGCTTTCTGCTTCAGCTCGGCGAACAGCGACTTGAGTTGAACTAGTTCCATAGGGCGATTGTAGCGAATTCAGCTTGCTCGGTCAAGGCAGGCAGGGAAAGAGGCAGATGGCATGCAAATGAAACAATCGAAACGAGTTTTAGGTTCCACGTGCCAAGTACCACGTTCCACGTTAGGGCTGATGCTTCGGGCCCTGCCGAGCTCTAAGCAGGGTCTGACTGCTTGAAGACGATTCATTATCGCCGAACAGGGACTTGTCGCTAAAGTTCACAGAGGTTCTTGCTGTCACCGTCAATGACACTGTCACGGTTAGATCGTTGAGTTTCTTGCTAACACTAACACTAACACTATCACCATCACTATCACTAAGAGATCGTTTTATTCCAATATCTGAGATACGAATACAATTTCTACTTGCTGCTGCTTGAGCCAGGGCACGGCGTCGGCCAGGGCCGCCAGGGTGCTGGGGAAGGGGTGGCCGATGGCCAGCGCCCGGCCCTTTTCGCGGGCGGTCTCCACCAGGCGGCGCAGCTGCCCGCGGGTGTGCTCGACGGTCTGCACGTCGTCGAGGAATACGTCGCGCAAGGCGGTGCGGACCCCCATTTCCCGGGCCAGGGCGTGGGCGGCGGTGGTCGAAGCCGTCTTGGAATCGACGAAGAACAGCCCGCGCGCCCTGACCTGCTCCAGCAGGCGCCGGGCCGCCTGGGGATCGGAGGTGAGCCGCGAGCCCATGTGGTTGTTCAGCCCCTTGGCGAAGGGGACGGCACGCAGCGCCTCGTCCAGCAGCGCCTCGATCTCGGCGTCGCTGGAATCGACCAGGACGAACTGGTCGCGCGGGTGGTGGTTGGCCGGATCCTTGGGCTGCATGGGCAGGTGGACGATCTCCTCCAGGCCGAAGGCGTGCAAGCGCTGCGCCTCGCTGCGGGCATAAGGGGCGGCGGGGATCACAGCGCCGGTGACGGGAATGCCCAGCTCGTGCAGGCGGTCCGACACCAGGTCGGCGTAGCCGATGTCGTCGATGACGATGGCCAGGCGCGGCCGGCCGCTCCAGGAGGCGCGGGGCCTGGCGGCGGCGCGGGCCTTGGCCGGCGGCGTTTCGGGCGCCGCCGCCTTTTCGGCGGCAGCCGCCCGCGGCGCCAGGCGCCTGCCGACCAGGAGGACGTGGGTCAGCCGCCGGCCGAAGCGCACCTGGTAGAGGCGCAGCCGCCCCTCGCCGCTGCCTTGCACCTCGCTCAGCCGCTGCTGCCCGCCGTGGCGGGCGACCAGGCGGCCCAGGTCACCGGCGAACGCCTTGACGCGGGGCCCGGGCAGGTCGACCTTCAGGTGGGCGACGCCGTCGCCGTCGCGGACAAAATCGTAGGCGATGCCTCCCGCCATGAGCCAGGCGGCCAGGTCGCGGCCGAAGCGCTCGCCGGTCGGCTGCTTCCGCCCCAGGCGCAGCACGTCGTTGAAAATGAAGGAGCGCTTGCCGGCCTGGTAGTCGAGAAATTCGAGCAGGGCCACGATGGCCAGGGCGACGAGGGCGAAGGCGGCGAACGAGAGTACGGCGGCGCGGCGGGCGGGCGGGGCGGGGCGGCGGCGCGGCGGCTTGGTTTTTTTCATCGCTGGAGAGGCGATTCTATCACTTTTTCCCCAGCCACAGCAAGGGATCGAGCGGCTTCAGGTTCTGGCGGATCTCGAAATAGAGCGCCTTGCCATACAGCGACCCCGAGGAACCGGCCAGGGCGATGGCCTCGCCCGCGGCCACGCGCTCGCCCGGCTTCTTCAGGAAGCGCTCGCAGTGGCCGTACAGGGTATGGAAGTTGTTGGCGTGCTGCAGGATGAGCAGGTTGCCGTAGCCCTTGAAGTAGTCGCCGAAGATGACTTCGCCCGCGCCCACGGCGCGCACCTCGTCGCCGCCGGCCGGCTTGATCTCGATGCCGTTGTTCAGGGTGTAGGTGTTGAACTTGGCGCTCTTTTTCCTGCCGAAGCTGGAGATCACCGAACCCGGCAGCGGCCAGGCCAGCCGCCCGCGCAGCGGCTCCAGGTCGGTGGCGTCGGCGGCGGCGCTCACGGTCTTTTGGTCCAGGAAGCGGGTCAGGTTCTCGCTCTCGGTGCGCAGCTCGTCGAGCAGGCGGGCGTTGAGCTCGCGCTCGCGGTTGATGCGGGCGATCACGTCCAGCTTGTCGCGCTTCCATCCCTGCAGGCGCGCCAGGCGCCCGGCTTTCTCGACCTTGAGCTTGGCCAGGCGCTCCACCTCGGCCTGCAGCTCGGACTGCAGCTTCTGCAGGCGCAGGATGTCGCGGCGGATCTCGCGCACCTGGCCGATGCGGTCGTCCATCAGGGCCACGATCAGCCGGTAGTTGCGGAACATCTGGTCGACGCTGTTGATGTTCAGGAAAAGCTTGACATAGCCCAGGTCGCCCATCTTGTAGAGGACGCGCAGGATGCGCCGCAGCTGGTCCAGCGAGCCCTGCACGCGGGCGCGCAGCCTTTCCTCCTCGCGCCGCTTGCGCTCCACCTGGGCCTGGGCGTCACCCAGGAGCAGGGTGGTCTTGTTGGCCTCGATGACCGCCGCCTCGGCCTGCAGCTCCAGGGCGTAGATGTCGTTGAGCAGGGAGGACTTGTCGCGCTTGCTGGCGGCCAGCTTGGCCTGCACGGCGTCGATCCTGAGCTGGATCTCGCGCAGCTTGTCCTGGCTGGAGGCGGCCAGCAGCAGCAGGGCGGCGGCCAGGGGCAGGATGCGCTTGCCGGCGCTCATCGCTCGCGGAAAATATAGACCACGCCGCCGATCATGCCCAGCACGGCGTTGAAGCCGAGGTCGAGCAGGGAAAAGGCGAGGGCGAACTCGGCGGCGTAGCCGTAGTGGACGAACAGCCGCACCAGGAACAGGTCGCGCACCCCCAGGCCGTTGATCGAGATCGGGAACGACAGCACGAACAGCATGATGGGGATGGAGAAGAAGTAGTCGAGCAGCGGGATGCGCGCCAGTCCCAGGGCCTGGCCGATGAGGAAGTAGTGCAGCACGACGTTGCACTGCAGCAGCAGGGCCCAGAGGAACACCCGCGCCGAGAGCCGGCGCCGGCCGAGGAAGTCGAGGATGTCCACCCACCGAGATGTGGCAATTGCCGTCAGGATTGTACAAATCGACCAGTGGC
>CAYXCX010000213.1:0-3797 GCA_964463405.1 uncultured Clostridia bacterium | reverse complement strand
GATCTCGTCGATGTAGCGCGTGCCCTGGTAATAGCGGTTGATCTTGTCGCCGGTGTTGGGATGCCCCTCGGCGTAGCGGCCCATGAAGTCGTTCAGCTGGATCGCGCGCACGGCCGGGCTGGGCGTGTTCTCGCTGGCGATGAGGTTGACGCAGTGCTTGCCGCGCCACTCGTTCTGCTTCTCGACGATGGCGAAAATATCCTTGCTGTCAACGGGCATGTGACCTCCTGGTTTTTCCAACCGCATTTTGGCTATTCTTTCTTCTCGACGTGCTCGCGCAGGTAATCCAGGCGAACCTGGTGGCGTCCGCCTTCGAACGGGGTGGCCAGGAAGGCGGCCACGATGGCCAGGGCCGCCTCCTCCTCCAGCATCCGCGCTCCCAGGGCCAGGACGTTGGCGTCGTTGTGCCGGCGCGCCAGGCGTGCCGATTCCACGTCCCGGCAAAGGGCGGCGCGCACCCCGGGGAACCTGTTGGCCACGATCGACATGCCGATCCCCGAACCGCAGACCAGGATGCCGACGACGCGGCCGGGATCGGCCGCGACCCGCCGCGCGGCGGCGGCTCCGAATTCAGCCCAGTTGGCGGGGTCGGCGCTGTGGGCGCCGACGTCCTCGACCTGGCGCCCCGCGTGGCGCAGATAGGCGGCGATCTTCTCCTTCAGGGCGAAGCCGGCATGGTCGGAGGCGACGACGATGGAGGCGATTCCGTCAGGCGTCATGGGCCCTCAGCCGGCGAAGCCCAGGTTCAGGCTGAGATCCTGGCCGGGCTGGAGTTCCAGCAGGACGTACTGCAGCCGCTGCGGCTGCCCCACCGGGAAAAAGGCGAGTTCGACGTCCAGCGCGCCGCCCCCGGGCCAGCTCAGGGCCAGGGTGTCGCTGGCGCCGGCAAGGATCGTCGTCGACTGGTAGTCCAGGCTGACGGTGATGGCCAGGGCGCCGGTGTTGTTGACGGTGACGCGGGCTTCGCTGTTGCGCGCGCAGCCGCAGAGCAGGAGCAGGGCGCAGGGCAGAACCAGCCTGGCGATCGTCTTGGTCATGAGTCTCCTCGTCGCCCCAAAAATTACCCCATTTCGCCGGCGAAGTCAAGGGCGCCGGGGCGGCGGATCAGGCGCCGGGGATCCCCCGCTGCTCCTCCTCGGCGCCGACGCGGATGGCCGCCAGGTCGGTGCGCGGGCAGACGTTCTCGCAGATGCCGCAGCCGATGCACAGGTCGGGTACGACGTAGATCTGGTTGACGGTGCGCATCCGGCCGCGAAAATTGTGAATCTCGACCGGGCGGAAGCGGATGGCCTTTTCCGGCACCGGGCAATGCTCCTCGCAGACGGCGCAGTTGTAGCCGTCGGCGTAGGTGTAGCACAGGCTGCGGTCGACGACGGCAGTGCCGATCTTGAACTGTTTCTTCTCCGCCAGCGACAGGCGGGCGATGGCCTGCGTCGGGCAGACCTGGGTGCAGCGGCGGCACTCGTATTCGCAATAGCCGACGGCGGGCACCAGCGCCGGGGTCCAGAGCCCCTCCAGGCCGGCTTGGAAAATGGCCGGCTGCAGGGCGTGGGTCGGGCAGGCCTGCATGCAGGCGCCGCAGCGGACGCAGCGGGCCAGGAATTTCTCCTCGGCCAGGGCCCCGGGGGGGCGCAGGAAGGGGCGGGCCCTGGCCGCGCGCGGCGGCGAGGCCAGAGGCAGGGCGGCGGCGGCGATTCCGATTCCGGCCGCCGCCAGCAGGCGGCGCCGGCCCAAGTCGAGCGCCGGCCTGCGGCCGGCGCCGGGGAGGCCGAAGCGGAGCTCGATGGAATCGGCCGGACAGTCGGCGACGCAGTTGAAGCACAGCAGGCACTCCGACTTCAGGTAGTCCTGGTAGGGGCCGCCGGTGTACGTGCAGCGGCGGGCGCAGGCATTGCACTTGCGGCAGGAGTCGTTCACCGCCAGGCGCAGCAGCGAAAAACGGCCCAGGGCGCCGTAGAGGGCGCCGAGCGGGCAGAGGGCGTTGCAGAAGAAGCGTCGCCGGAGCAGGTTCAGCAGCAGCAAGCCCAGGAAGACGGCGCCGATCGCCGACGCCTGCAGGAAAACCCGCTGCGTGACCGGCAGCAGCAGGCGCCGGCCGAGGTCGTAGAGCGGCTGCGGCCCCGCCAGCAGGGCCTTCTGCAGGACGGCGCCGCCCCCCGGCAGGACGGCGACGGCGGCGCTGCGCGTGAGCAGGGAGAAGGGGTCGAGCCAGCCCAGCAGCTGCACCGAAAAGAGCGAGGCGGCCAGCAGCCCGGCCAGCAGCAGGTACTTCAGCCGCAACTCTCCGCGCCGGACCGCCGGCGGCTGCGGGCGGCGCCGCCCCAGCCAGGTGAACAACTGGTGCAGGGCGCCGAGCGGGCATATCCAGCCGCAGAAGAAACGGCCGAGGAGCAGGGTCAGCAGCAGCGGCGCCAGGGCCAGGAGGAAAACGCGGAGCAGGGGCCCGGCCACGAGGCTGAGCCAGAGCAAGAGCGGGTCAAAATAGAAGAAGAGGCCCGACCAGGCCATGGGGACGGGGCCCGAGCCGGAGAGGGCCGCCAACAGGAAAAAGAAGAGAACGGTGAAGCCGCACTGGCTCAGGATGCGCAGCCGCTGCAGCCGCCGGCCCCGTTTCCGTTCCATGGCGCTCAGGCGCCGATGCGCTTGAGGGGGATCTTGGCCAGGTCGATCTCGCCCATCTTCCGCTCCCGGGCTGCCTGCAGGAATTCGACCTGGCGGGCGTCGCGCCCGAACAGGGCCGCGGCGGCCACGTCGGCGTGCATGACATTGGCCGAGGCGATGACCGTCCGCCGCTCCTCCACGTCGCTCAGCCGGCCGCCGACCGGGCCGTTGCGCACCAGCACCCGCCAGGCGTCGACGACCGTCAGGTGGCTGCGAAAGCCGCCGGCCAGGTCGGCGATGCTTTCGCCCATGTCGCGGTGGAGCTTGCCGCGGTTGCCGCCCAGGATGCCGTAGAGGTTTTTCATGGCGATGGTCAGCCCGGAGCTGCCGTGGTGCTTGAGCACCGGCACGTTGATGAACTTGTCGACTTCGAGGTGGTCGCGGTAGATCGGCCACTTGCCCAGGAACTCGCCGCGGAAGTCGTGCGTGACCAGGCGGCTTTCGTCGCTGAAGCGCACCTCGGCGCCGGCCCGGCGGGCGGCGGCGGCGATGCCGCTGCGCTGGTAGGAGTCCTCGGCCTTGTGGCAGGAGTTGTCCATGACCACCACCTTCTTGGCGCCGGCGGCCAGGGCCAGCTCGACCACGGCCCGCACCACTTCGGGATGGGTGCAGGCCCCCTGCTCCACCGTGCGGTTCCAGCCGATGTTGGGCTTGACCATCACCACGTCGCCGCGGGCGACGAAGCGCTTCATGCCGCCGAGCTCAGCCACGGCCTTTTTGGTGATGTCGTAGGGCGAGGCGCCCTGGACCTGGACCACCTCGCCGGGAGCCGGGGCGGAGCCGGCCTGGCCGGAAAGGGCGGCCCCTCCCAGCACCAGCGCCGAGGAGGCGAGGATGCCGTTGCGGACGAATTCTCTTCTTTTCATGGCGCCATTGTAGCGGATCGGCAGCCGGCGGTCAACGCCAACGTGGACGGCCCCCTATTTCAGGCTCTTGAGCAGCTCCGCCATGAAGTCCCACACCATGCCGATCGAGCCGACGTGGATCTTTTCGTCGGGCGAATGGGGGTTCTTCAGCGTGGGGCCGAAGGAGATCATGTCCATGCCCGGCTTCTTGTCGCCGATGATGCCGCATTCCAGGCCGGCATGGATGGCCTCCACGTGGGCGTCGCGGTTGAACAGCTTGCGGTAGACCTG
>CAYXCX010000212.1:0-3834 GCA_964463405.1 uncultured Clostridia bacterium | reverse complement strand
AGGGGCAGGAGAGGGCACGGGGAGAAAGCGGGGGAGCTGCTGACCGAATACAGAAATCAGGTTATGGGCACGGCACGCCGTGCCCCTACCCCTCCCTGTCATGCCCTCAACATCAACGACGACGATATCCTGCAGGACCCGGATTACGCCCGGGAGATATTCGATCTGGTCAAAAAGAATGGCCTGCGTATCTTCGGCATCCAGACGTCGACGGCGTCGCTGGCCCAGGCCGACGGTTCGCCGAACGTCGAGGTGCTCGAGTTGGCCGCCGACCCGGACCTCTACGTCAAAAGCGCTCCCCTGCTCTGGCTCGGGACCGATGCGTTCCTTCCGGGGCGGGCCCGGCGGCTGGGGAAAAAGCTGCCGCCGCCGAAGAAGTTCCGGGAACTAATGGAAGCGATGGAGCGGCGGCGGATCCGCCATTATCATTACTGGATCAGCAGCGACGGCGACTCGACCTGGCCAGAGTTCGTGGAGGAGCTGGGGCTCATATTTTCATTTTTCAGGGATTTTCCGAATTTCGGCCTGCTGGCCCACGCGCCGTTCATTGTCCCCTACCCGTCCAGCGCCCTGTTCGCCCGCCTGCCTGTTGACGACCCGCGGCTGAAGATCAAGCTGAGCCTCGAGGCCCCGGACCCGCGCTTCAGCTACAAGGTCGTCGAGCGCCTCGAGACTTCCTGGCCGCAGCTGAATTGCCTATTGCATAACGACAAGGCCGGAGGAGAAAAGGGTTTTTTTGACTTCCTGAAGGAAAAAGATCTTATAGCTGCCGCCCAACTGGCGTATCATTTCCTGAAGCAGGAGATGCTTCAGAGTGCGATGACAGATCCGCTCTTGTTCAGGGCCAAAGAGATGTTTGAAAAACTGATCGCAGAATTATTGGAATGTCGTAATAGGTGATTTGGATTTCATCTTCATGTAAGGGCGGTTCGCGAACCGCCCCTACGCAAAGATAAAAAGCTGCGGCGCCCCAACCCTGGCAGTTGCTTTTTCTTCATTTTTGCTTTTCGCCTTTTGCCTTTTGCCTTTTGCTTTGGTTTTACCGTCCGCCCTACGCCGAGCTCAGCTTACCTGTGTCGCCTTAAACCCTTTCCCCAAAACCGCATATGTATCGTTGATGATAACGAACGCCCCGGGGTCGGTTTCCTTGACGAAGCGCCGCAGCTCGGGCAGCTGCTTGCGGTGGATGACGGTCAGGATGGTTTCGCCGTCGCGGTTCAGGTACAGGGTGCGCGATTTCAGGGCCGTGCCGCCGCGGTCGAGGGTGTTGAGGATGAACTCCTGGATCTCGTCGGTCCTGGCCGAGGTGATCAGCACCATCTTGGTGTAGTTCCAGCCCTCCAGGATCATGTCGATGACGTTGGAGGAGATGAACAGGACGATGTAGCCGTAGAGCGGCGCCTCGAGCTGGCGGAAGGCCACGCCCGACGCCGAGATGATGAAAAAGTCGATCAGCATGATGGCGATGCCCACCGACATGCCGGTCCAGCGGTTGAGGATCTGGCCCAAAATGTCGGAGCCGCCGGTCGAGGCGCGGCCGCGGAAGACCAGCCCCAGGCCGACGCCCAGCATGAAGCCGCCGTAGATGGCGGCCAGGATGGCGTTGTCGGTGGCCGACTTGAGCTGGAGGATCTCCTGGAAGAAGTCGATGAACAGGGACGAGATGACCATGCCCAGCAGCGAGCGCAGGGCGTATTTTTTGCCCATGATCTTGACGCCCAGGAGGAACACCGGGATATTCAGGACCATGATCAGCAGGCCCAGCGGCATGCGCGTGAAGTAGTTGACGATCATGGCGATGCCCGAGACGCCGCCGGGCACGAAGTGGTGCGGGATCAGGAACAGCGAATAGCCGATGCCCATGATGATCGAGCCCAGCACCACCAGGGCCAGGTCGGCCAGATTGCGTCGCAAAACTTTTTTTTCAATTTTCATTCAACACCTCGATCAATCGTGACGCGTAACGCGTGACACGTGACAAGTAGATGCCATCATGCGAAAACTAAGCATCATTTTTTTGAAGGATTCTTTCTTGAAAGATAGAAGCTGAGACCCGTCAACATTTTTCTTATGTCCGCCAATTGAGACTGCAATTCATTTGTTGAATCACATAACTCCAGCCTTTCAGCTAACATCAATTGAGTTTCTACTTCGGCGGCTGAACCAAGAGCAATCGAAATAAATTGCTTGAACTCTTTATCCGAGGAACGTCCTGCTCCTTCGGCGATATTGCTTGGGATCGAAATGGCGGATCGCTTTAACTGAGAGGAAAGACCAAATTGCTCCTCGACTGGGAAACGACGCACTATTTTGTAAACATTCGCAACCAGATCCATGCTTTTCTTCCACACATCTAGATCTTTATGGCTTTTCATCTCATCCTCTGCTCGTTTAATTGCTCGTTTCGCGTCACGCGTCACGGTAGCTCGCTTAAGTGCTTGCTACTCGTCACGCGTCACGCGTTACGCGTCACGATAGTTCGTCAGTTCCTAGCCTCATCAATTTCCGCATCAGATCCGTATTTATACTGGTACGAATAATACCCCGCCCCGGCCTTGCGCGCGTTGAGCTTGTTCAGGATGACGCCGAACAGCTTGATGTTGAACTTGGCGATCTCGTCGCGCGCCCTCTCGACCGTCTTGCGCGGCGTCTTGCCGCCGTGGGTGATCAGGAGAATGCCGTCGCCCTGCTCGCCCAGCAGGACGGCGTCGGAGCCGGCCATCAGCGGCGGCGTGTCGATGAAGACGTGGTCGTAGCTCTTGCGCAGCCTGGCCAGCAGGTCCTTCATGGCCTTGGAGGTGAGGAGCTCGGCCGGGTTGGGCGGCACCGGCCCCGAGGGGATGACGTGCAGGTTGGCCTCGCCGGGGCACTCGTGGACGATCTCGTCCAGGCTGGAGCGGCCGACCAGGAACGAGGTCAGGCCGGTGGTGTTCTTCAGGCGCAGCACCTTGTGCAGGCGCGGCCGGCGCAGGTCGCAGTCCATGGCCAGCACCTTGCGCCCCTGCTGGGCGAAGGCGACGGCCAGGTTGATGGTGGTGGCGGTCTTGCCCTCCTGCGGCAGCGGCGAGGTGGCGACCATGACCTTGGGCGGGGTGTCGGAGGCCAGCAGCAGCGAGGTGCGGATGTAGCGGTAGTGCTCGGCGACCAGCGACTCGGGCTCGCGCAGGTTGACCAGCTCCACCGCCTTGGGTCCCTTGTCTTCGCCGGGCTTTTTGCGCTCCGAGTAATACGGCAGGTACATGGAGGCCTTGGCCGCGACCGAGGTGTCGGCGACGAAGCCCAGGGCCGGCATGCGCATCTTTTCCACGTCCTCGGGCGACTTGACCGTGTTGTCCAGGTAGTTCAGGGCGAAGACGGCGAACACGCCCAGCCCCAGCCCCAGCATCAGGGCCAGCAGCAGGGCGCGGCGGCGGTTGGGCGAGAAGGGGCCCAGCGGCACCTCGGCGCGGTCGACGATCTTGATGTTGGAGGTCTGCGTCCCCTCCAGCCGGGCCGAAAGCATCGACTCCTTTTCCTTGCGCGTCAGGTGGTCGAGCAGGCTGCGCATGTTGTCGACCTCGATCTTGAGGCTGTTGTAGTAGATGGCGTTGGCGTTGCTGGAGACCACGCTCCCCTTCTGCTGCGTCAGCATGCCCTGCAGGGAGTTCTCCTTCTTGAGCGCCGCCTGGTAGTCGGCCTCGGCCTGGTTCAGGACTTTCCGGGCGATGTCGGCCGTCTCCTCGCCGACCCGCTTCTGCAGCCCCTCCAGCTGCGTCTTCAGCCGCTGCATCTCGGGGTAGGAGTCCTGGAAGATCTGCGACTTGCGCTTGTATTCCGACTCCTTGGCCGAGTACT
>CAYXCX010000211.1:0-3845 GCA_964463405.1 uncultured Clostridia bacterium | reverse complement strand
AAGCCGTTTAGCATTGACGCGTCAGATATCCCCGACCTCGTGCCAATCCTCTCCGTTCTCGCCTGCGGAATCAAGGGCGAGAGCCGAATCTCCGGCGCTCGGCGGCTCCGCGAGAAGGAAAGCGACAGGCTTGCGGCGATGAAAGCAGAGCTTTGCGCGCTGGGCGGAAGCGTTACGGAAACGGAGGACGGGCTTATTATCAAGGGCAGCGGAAGCCTTGCTGGAGGAAAATGCTCCTCGCACAGCGACCACCGCGTAGCAATGAGCCTTGCCGCCGCGTCCGTCATATCCAAAGGGAATATTATCCTTTCGGGCTGGGAGGCGGTCAGCAAGAGCGCGCCGCGCTTCTTTGATGAACTCAGGCAGTTGGGAGGCGTTATAAATGCTTGGCAGCAGGCTTAAACTGACAGTTTTCGGCGAAAGCCACGGCCCCGCCGTGGGTGTGGTGGAAGGTCCCCAGGCGGGGGAAGCCGGCGGGGGCGGTCATCGGCACCGGCTCGTGGGGGGGGAGGGGCGGGATGGGCAGCGCGGCCAGGGAGCCGCGGTTCCCCTCGCCGGGCTCGAGGCCGCGGTTGTCGGGCCGCCCCTTGAATTTTGCCGCATCCTGGTCGTTCGCCGGCTTGCGCTCCCCCGGAGAAGAGGCGAAAACAAGCGAAAAACACAGGAAGAGCAGCGGCAGGAAACAGATCCAGACCTTATGTTTTGTTGTTGTGCTTTTCATGCTCCATCATATATTCCTTATGCAATGGCAAAGTCAATCGTCGGCGAAAAAGAATTTTCATTTTTGCTCCGTTGCCCGGTATTCTGGGATCCTGCCCCTGCGGAGCGGCTCTTTCTCCAGGGCGCGCATCTGAATAATCGATTTTCGGTTTGCAATTCTGGCGGGATTCCGCTATCATGAAATCAGGAGGGCGCGCTTGCCTGGTCAGCAGCAGCCCTACCCTTGGAGGGAAACCATGACGCAACCCAGCCGATTTTTGCCCCTGAAAATCTTCTTGATCATCGCGCTGTCCGCCTTGACCCTGCCCGCCCAGACCGCGGCCAGCGACGCCTGGCTGCGCTCGGCCGGCGAAGAAGCCATCGCCGGGCGCTGGATCTACCAGACGGGCAACTACCGCGATGTCCTCACCTATACCTCCGACGGCAGGGTGATCCCCGACTCCTCCCCCGGGGACGTCGCGTCCTGGGCGGTCGAAGGCGGCGAGGTCGTGACCCGCTGGCCCAACCGCTTCGCCACCCGCCTGGCCCTGCCGGTGGTGGACAACCGCCTCAGCGGCTTCATCATCGCCGCCAACGGCGGCCGGCAGCCGGTCACGATGACGCGCGAGGCGGCCTTTAATTCGCAGGACGACAAGAACCGCGGCGCCGGCGACGCTGCCGCCGCCCGCGGATTCCTGCACGCGCCCAACGGCGACTGGAGCAAGGCGCACGCCGGCCCCACCCTGGAGTTCGTCGCCTGGGACGGGAGCAGATGGAGCGCCAGGATCCAGGGCGAGGGATTTTTGCTGGCCCCCGGCGGCGACTGGAACCGGGCTGCGGCCGACACCGTCGTGCGCTACCTGACCTGGGACGGGGCAAAATGGGCGGCCAAAATCCAGGAAGGCGGCTTCGTCCATGCGCCGGAGGCCAAATGGATCTGGGCGCAGGCCAACCCCGTCATCCAGTATCTGAACTGGGACCGGGCCAAGTGGAGCGCCAAGATCGTCGCCAGCGTCACGCCTGCCCCCCCGGCTCCGGCTCCCATGCCCGCTCCCGCCCCGACGACGCCCATTCCCTCCCCCTCGGGGCGCAGGTTCCAGCTTGCCCCCAACGGCAACTGGGACCGGGCGCACGTCGACGATGAGCTCAAGTTCATCGCCTGGGACGGGACGAAGTGGAGCGCCAAGCTGGCCGACGGCGGATTCCTGCTCGCCCCCAACGGCGACTGGAGCCGGGCCCGCGCCGAGCAGCACCTGAACTACCGCTCGTGGGACGGCAGCAAGTGGACGGCCCGGGTGGAGAACAACCGCTTCGTCCGCGCCCAGGACGGCGACTGGAACCGCCGTGGGCTGGGCAGCCTGATCAAGTACGTGGCCTGGAACAAGACCCAATGGACGGGCAAGATTCGCGAGGGCATCAGGGGGCGGATGGGGAAATAGCTCAACGATCTCTTAGTGATAGTGTTAGTGTTAGTGATAGGGAAGAAAACAGCATAGATCGAGCTACTGCTGTAACGAGGCGCGAATGCATGCCCTGTCGGCAAGGGTAAAACGATGAAGAACCGTTTGCTGCTGGCAGCCGCCATCTCCTGGGCGGCTGCTGCCTGGCTGGCCGGCCAGGAGGTGCACGCGCGCATCGACGGCTACGTTCAGGACGAGGGGGGGCGTTTCCTGGCCGGGGTCGAGGTGACGGCGGTCAACATCGCCAGCCACGCCGAGACGAAGGTTGTCAGCGACAAGGGGAACGGCGGATTCCGTTTTCTCGGCCTGGCGCCCGGCGCCTACCAGGTCAGCTGCGACCTGGAGGGCTACGAATCATACGTGGCCGGCGGCATCCGCCTCTCGGCCGGGCAGTCGACCACCCTGCGCGTCAAGCTCAAGCGCCTGCCCGGCACCGAAGCCCCCCCGCCTGCGGATGCGCCGCAGGAGGACGCCCAGGGCCCCTGGAAAAGATGGCAGGTCGAACTGG
Organism: uncultured Clostridia bacterium; assembly: GCA_964463405.1. Classification (GTDB taxonomy): domain Bacteria; phylum Acidobacteriota; class Aminicenantia; order UBA2199; family UBA2199; genus UBA2199. Next base: position 1,178 of record CAYXCX010000211.1, on the reverse strand, counting down.
CCATCGGCCGGCTGGCCAGTTCCGCCAATGACTTGAACCTGTTTGTCGGGCGCGGCCGCTGGCTCGTCAGGGAGCAATACCTCATTTACCTGCACGATCCCCGCTTCGTTTCCGTGCCCTATTGGGGCCTGGGCATGGAACTGGGCGCCCTGCATCCCCTGGCCAACAGGGTGCCGCTGGCCGCCCGCCTGCGGCTGCACCTCAACCGCACGTTCTCGCTGGCCGTCGGCATGGACTGGACCGACCAGCGGCGAGAATCCCATTGCTTTGTCCGCGCCCCCTTCGATCACCTTGACTCCGGCACGCGTTTCAACGTCGACAACGAGATGAGCGTTTTCCAGCTGGAACAGCAAGCGTTCTTCCCCTATGCCGGCATGCAGGCCATCCTGCCGCTCAACGCCTTCGTCAGCCTCGCGGGCTACCTCCACGGCGGCTGGGCGTTCGTCCAATGCCGCCATGCCTCGGTGCGCCAATTTCAGGATGGTTTTGCAGGCGTGGACCGCCTCTATGATATCGCCTTGAGCGGCAAAGGCGGCGGCCCGGCCCTCGAGGGCGGGGCCAAGTTCGAATTCGTCCTGTGGCGCGGCTTCGGCCTCTTTGCCGAGGGCTTCAGCCAATGGTTCCGGGTGGATGACGTGAACGGCGAGCAGGTCACTTACGAAACCATCCTGGATGAAGGCGCTCCCAGCCAGGGAACCGTGATCCGCGAAACGATGAAGGGCCGCTGGCGGGTCACGAACAATGCCATCCCCTGGCCCTTCATCCCGCCCGCCGACCAGGCCGAATTCTATCGGCCGGCCTCCCTCGACCTCGGCGGCGCCGGCTTCCGCATCGGCGCCTATTTCCGCTTCTGACCCCCCGGGCGGCCGCCGCCCGGGAGCAGGTTGACATTTGCCGCCGCCTCTTCTATAACGGGCGTGTCCATTGGAGGGAACAACATGAATGAATTCACCGCCACCGGCTTGCTGGTCTTTCTGTTTTTTCTGGTCTTCATCGTGTTCCTGATGGGGATCCGCATCGTCCGCCCCACCCACCGCGGCCTGGTCGAGAGGCTGGGCAAGTACAAGCGCTTTGCCCGGGCCGGCTTCAACTGGATCATCCCGGCCATCGACCGCTTATACCAGGTGAACACCACCGAGCAGATGGTCGACGCCCTGCCCCAGGAGATCATCACCAAC
>CAYXCX010000210.1:0-3879 GCA_964463405.1 uncultured Clostridia bacterium | reverse complement strand
CCTCGGTGTACTTGAGGGTCACATTGAGGACCCCCTGCTTGCTGTCGTCCATGACCTTGAAATTCTTGACGTAGCCCTCTTCCTTGAGGATCTTGACGACCTCGACCCCCAGGCGGAAGGACGGGATGTTGACTTCCCGCTTCTTGGACTTCACGCCGTTGCGGATCCGGGTGAGCAGATCTGACATCGCATCCATGGGTATTCCTTTCTCCGCCGTCACCAGGACGACTTGGTCACGCCCGGGATCTCGCCCTTCAGCGACAGCTCCCGGAAGCACAGGCGGCAAAGCTGGAACTTGCGGTAGACGGCGCGCGGGCGGCCGCAGAGCCGGCAGCGGGTGCGGTAGCGGATCTTATACTTCTTTTTCTTCAATTCCCTGACTTCGGATGATAGTTTGGCCACCGGTTCCTCCTTCTTATCTGAACGGCACGCCGAGGCGGGCAAGCAGCGCCAGGCTGTCCGGGTTGTTGCGCGCCGAGGTGACGAAGGTGATCGACATGCCCTTGGGCTTTTCCACCTTGCTGAAGTTGATCTCCGGGAAAACCAGCTGGTCCTTCATGGCGATGGTGTAGTTGCCGCGGCCGTCGAAGGACTTGCGCGACATGCCGCGGAAGTCCTTGATGCGCGGGATGACGATGGTCACGAAACGGTCCATGAAGTCGTACATGCGCTCGCCGCGCAGCGTGACCGTGGCCGCCACCGGCTGGCCGGCGCGCAGGCGGAACGAGGCGATCGACTTCTTGGCCCGGCGCACGGAGGGCTTCTGGCCGCTGATGGCCGCCAGCTCCTCCATGACCTTGTCCAGGACCTTGATGTTCTGAGTGGCCTCGCCCACGCCGGCGTTGATCACGATCTTCTCCAGGCGCGGCACCATCATCACGTTGTCCTTTTTCAGCTCCTGCATCAGCGCCGGGCTGATCTCCTTTTTGTAGCGCTCGTAGAGTCGGTTCATGGTTCGCTCCTAGTCCAGCACCACGCCGCACTTGCGGCAGACGCGCTGCTTGCCGGCGCCGCTGCCCTTGTGGCCCACGCGCACGCCCGCCTCGCATTCCTTGCAGTAGTACATCACCTTTTCGATGGGGATGGCGCCCTCGCGCTCGACGATGCCGCCCTTGATGTTCTTCTGCGGGTTGGGGCGCACGTACTCCTTGACCAGGTGCACCTTCTCGACCACCACGCGGTTCTTGTCGGCGACGATGCGCAGGACCTTGCCGATTTTCTTGCGGTCGGCGCGGCGGCCGCTTTTCACGATCACCGGGTCGTTCTTCTTCAGCTTGAACTTGGCCATCAGATCACCTCGGGGGCAAGGGAAACGATTTTCATGAACTTCTTCTCGCGCAGCTCGCGGGCCACCGGGCCGAACACGCGCGTGCCGACGGGCTCGTTGGCCTTGTCGATGATCACGGCGGCGTTGTCCGAGAAGCGGATGTAGGAGCCGTCCTTGCGCCGGCTTTCCTTGCGCGTGCGCACGATGACGGCGCGGATGACGTCGCCCTTCTTGATCTTGGCGTTGGGCTCGGCCAGCTTGACCGAGCCGACGAACACGTCGCCGATCTTGGCGATCTTGCCCACGTCGCCGCCGACGGCGCGGATGAACATGACTTCCTTGGCGCCGGAGTTGTCGGCCACTTTAAGCCGGGTTTGCATCTGTATCATTGGGCACCTCGATCTTCTGGGTCATCGCCGTCACCTGCGTCACCAGCCAGCGCTTGCGCTTGCTCAGCGGCCGCACCGGCTTGATGGTCACGATGTCGCCGGGCTTGCAGGCCCGGGCCTCGTCGTGGGCCAGGAAGGTGGTCTTCTTGCGGATGGTCTTGCCGTAGGCGGCGTGCTGCACGACGCGCTCGACGCTGACGGTCACGGTCTTGTCGGCCTTGGCCTTCAGCACCACGCCGCGCAGGGCGCGCGTCGGTTTCGTTTCACTTTTCTGCGTGTTTTCCATTGTGCGACCTCATTTCCTTCAGGATGGTCATGTACTTGGCGATGTCCCGCTTGGTCTGGCGGATCTTGTAGGGGTTCTCCGCCTGCCCCAGGGACTTCTGGAACTTCTGCTTGAACAGCTTGTCCTTGAGCTCCACCAGCTTGCTCTCGATCTCGTTGGCCGCCATGGCGCGGATGTCCTTGGTCTTCATAGTCCTGCTCCTATCTGCGTGCGCGAGATGAAGCGCGTCTTGAAGGGCAGCTTGCGCTGGGCCAGCTTCATGGCCTCGCGGGCCAGGTCCTCGCTGACGCCCTCCAGCTCATAGAGCACGCGCCCGCGCTTGATGACGTCGACCCAGAACTCCGGGTCGCCCTTGCCCTTGCCCATGCGCACCTCGATCGGCTTCTTGGTCACCGGCTTGAAGGGAAAGACGCGCACCCAGAGCTTGCCGCCGCGCTTGATGAAGCGGTTGATGGCGATGCGGCCGGCCTCGATCTGCCGGGCGGTCAGCCAGTCGTTCTCCAGCGCCTGCAGGCCGAAGTCGCCGAATTCCAGCGTGTTGCCCTTGGTGGCCACGCCGCGGCGCTTGCCGCGGAAGACCTTCCGATGCTTGACCTTGGCTGGCATCAACATGGGTTACTCTCCTTTCTCCGCGATCTCGATTTCCTGACGGCGGTAGCGCTCCTTCTCCTTGTCGCCGCTGTAGACCCAGACCTTGATGCCGATCTGGCCGTAGTCGGTGAAGGCCTCGGTGAAGCCGTAGTCGATGTCGGCGCGCAGCGTCTGCAGGGGCAGCTTGCCCACCAGGTACCACTCGGCGCGGGCGATCTCGGCGCCGCCCAGCCGCCCCGAGAGGCGGATCTTGACGCCGGTGGCGCCGGCGCGCAGCGTGGAGTCGACCACCTTGCGCATGGCGCGGCGGTAGGAGATGCGGCGCTGGATCTGGAAGGCCACGCCCTCGGCGATCAGCTGGGCCACCAGCTCGGGGTTGCGGATCTCCAGCACCTCGACGAAGATCTTTTCCAGGCTCTTGCCGGTGATGGCGGCGATGAACTTCTTCAGCTCCTGGATGCCGGCGCCGCCCTTGCCGATGAGGATGCCCGGCCGGGCGGTGTTGATCTGCACGCGCAGCGTGTCGGCGATGCGCTTGACCTCGATGGAGGCGATGCCGGCGTGCTTGTATTTTTCCTTGATCTTCTTGCGGATCTGGATGTCGGTGTGGAACTGGTCGATGTAGTGCTGGCCCTTGCCGTACCACAGAGACAGCCAGCCCTTGTTGAAGCCAAGGCGGAAGCCGTACGGATGCGTTTTCTGTCCCATGATTTAGTCCTTCCTTTCGTCAAGATACAGGCTGATGTGCGAGGAATGCTTGAGGATGCGCATGGCGCGGCCGCGCGGCGCCGGGCGGAAGCGCTTCAGGTGCGGGGCCTTGCCGACGTGGGTGCGCGCGACGTACAGCTTGTCCACGTCCAGGTTGGGGAACTTGACCTGGGCGTTGGCGATGGCCGAGCGCAGGATGTCCATCACGATGCCCGCCGCCTTTTGGCGCCGGGAGAACTTGAGGATGGTCAGCGCCTCGCCGGCGTCCTTGCCCTTGATGAGGTTGACCACCAGCTGGCTCTTTTGGGGAGAGATGCGCAGGTAGCGTCCCTTGGCGACTGCGATTTCGCTCATGGCGCCCCTCCTCAGGCCTTCGCCGGCGCGGCGGCGGCCTTTTCCTTGGAGCTGTGGCCGCGGTAGGTGCGCGTCTCGGCGAACTCGCCCAGCTTCAGCCCCACCATGTTCTCGGTGATGAAGATGGGGATGAACTTCTTGCCGTTGTGCACGGCCACGGTCAGGCCGACCATCTCGGGGATGACGGTGGAGCGCCGGTACCAGGTCTTGATGACCTCCTTGCGCCCCGAGTTCTTGGCCTCGACGACCTTCTTCATCAGCTTTTCGTCGATGTAGACGCCTTT
>CAYXCX010000209.1:0-3888 GCA_964463405.1 uncultured Clostridia bacterium | reverse complement strand
TGGGGAACTCCAGCGCCTCGGAGCACAGGGTCTGCAGCTCGTTGCGGATGCGCCCCGAGTCGGAAATCTTGACCGGCCGGTGCGCGTAGTCCTCGCCGGCCATGAAGCGGTTGAGCAGCGGGTTGAAGACCAGCCGGCTCTGCTCCAGCGTCTCCATCAGCCGCAGGGTGAAGGTGATGCGCTTGTCGCCGCGGCCGCTGGCCAGGCGCACCGTCACCCGGTAGCGCCCCGGGCCCGCCTCCTCCACCCCCGGCGCCCCGGAATAGGGGTCGGGGCACATGTAGCCCGACACGGCCAGCACGTCCCACTTCTTCTCGGGGAAGAAATCGTCGGCGGCGACGCCGGGCCTGTGCACCGGGATGCCGGCGTCGCGGGCCTCGGCGATCATCTCCCGGAAGCGGGCGGCGGTCTTTTCGTCCGCCTCGCGCCCCAGCGCCTGGCCGAGGCGGGCCGCGAAGTCCGCGGCTTCGGGATCGAGCCCCATCACCAGCCGCTCGCGGTCATAGGCCACCTCAAAGGTCGAGGTGAAGGGGCAGACGTAGGCGGCCAGCCCCAGCATCGGCGCCAGGGTGGCGGCCTGGATGGCCCCCGCCCCCCGGCGGCTCCTGGCAATGATCGCGCTCGCCGTCCTGCTCATAGGGCCCGATGTGGTAGGTCGGGGCGTAGGTTCCCGACTCGCTGAAGGCGGCCATGCCGCTGGGCAGGATGAACTCGTCGCCCGCAAGCTGGGCGCCCAGGGCAGCCCACTCCTGCCACAGTCCGCCGATGCGCCCCTCGCGGCTTTTGCCGCCCAGGGTCCAGACATGGACGCGCCCGGGCTCGATGTCGGGGTAGGCCATGCGGATGGCCCGCATCACCTGCGCCCGCGGCGTGCGGAATGAAAGCAGGATCGATTCCTCGGCGGCGCGCTCGGCCACCGCCTTGGGCAGGAACAGGTTGCCCATGTAGCCCTCGTAGGGGCGGGTGACGGCCAGGGGCTGGTCGAACAGGTGCAGCACGGTCATGGGGCCGGTGGCGGCCCCCTTGGAGAAGCGCGAGGTGTTTTCCAGCGTGTCGATGGCCGCTCCCCAGACGGTGATGCCGGCGGCCTTGATGTCGCGGTAGAGCTGCTCCCAGCTGTAGTCCCGGTGATTGAGCAGGCGCACCACGCGGCGGTCGAGCCAGCGGGCCACCGCCGGCCGGGCGTAGACGCGGCCGAAGCCCAGCTGCGGGTTGGAGCCCATCTCCGGCGTCTCGCCGGCTTTGGGCATCAAGCCCTCGCCCACGCAGACCATGATGGCGTGGTTCTCGGGCAGCTGGCGCGACAGGTACCACAGGCTTTCGCTCATGGCGTAGGCCGAGATGGCGTCGGCGTCCTTCTTGGCCTGGTTCAGCCCCTGCTTGTCCAGCCCCTTGCCGGCGCCGTAGCGTCCGAACAGGCGCGTGCCCAGCGCGGTGACGGCGCCGGTGGCGGCCAGCAGCCGCTCCATGCCGCCGTCCATGAACGAGATGTCGCTGGTGAATTCCATGGCCGGCTCGCCGCGCGTCCAGGCCACCTCGACATCCTCCAGCCAGAGGTGGAAGCGACCGAGCACGGGGCGGGTGTCGAATGCCCACTGGGCGATCAGGTCGCGCTTTTCCTGCGAGAGTGTCGTCATGGCTGCCTCCTTGGTCATTCTTGTTCCGGCCGCCGCTGCGGACGGAGTCCCATTGTAGGCAAGCGCAAAGGGAAAATCAAGGTGACCGGGAATCCGTCGCCCGCGTTTGCTTTTTTTTCGCCCTGGGAGTACAATCTTTTTTTCTCAGAAAAAAAACAAGGAGGTATTCCCCGCCATGGCCAAAAAGTATAATTTTTACGCCGGTCCGGCTATTCTGCCCCAGGAAGTGATGAAGAAGGCCCAGGCCGAGCTCCTGGACCTGAACGGCATCGGCCTGTCGATCCTGGAGATCAGCCACCGTTCCAAGGACTTTGACGCGGTGATCACCACGGCCGAGGCCAAGATCCGCAGCCTGCTCGGCGTGCCCGAAATCTACACCGTCATGTTCCTGCAGGGCGGCGCCAGCCTGCAGTTCGGCATGCTCCCCATGAACCTGCTCAAGGGCGGCAAGGCCGACTACGTGCACACCGGCGAGTGGGCCAAGAAAGCGATCAAGGAAGCCAAGCTGTTCGGCTCCGTGAACGTCGCCGCCAGCGCCGAAGACAAAGGCTTCAACTACATTCCTGAAAAGTTCGGCTTCTCCCCCGACGCCCGGTATGTGCACATCACCTCCAACGAGACCATCGGCGGCATCCAGTGGACTGAGTTCCCGGAGACGAACGGCGTGCCCAAGGTCATCGACATGTCGTCGGACATCTTCAGCCGCAAGATCGATTTTAAAGACGTCGGCATGATCTACGCCGGCGCCCAGAAGAACATCGGCCCCTCGGGCGTGACGCTGGTCATCATGCGCAACGACCTGATCGAGGCCTGCGCCGACGGCCTGACCACCATGCTCAGCTACAAGACCCACGCCAAGGAAAAGTCGCTCTACAACACCCCGCCCTGCTTCTCCATCTACATCATCAAATTGGTCATGGACTGGATCGAGGCCCAGGGCGGGCTGGACGCGGTCGAAAAGGTCAACAACGAGAAGGCCCGGGCCATCTACGACGCCATTGACAACAGCAACGGCTACTACAGAGGCACCGCCAATGTCAAGGACCGTTCCAAGATGAACGTCACCTTCCGCCTCCCTTCGGAGGAGCTGGAGGAAAAGTTCGTCAATGACGCCAAGAAGGCCGGTTTCATCGGCTTGAAAGGCCATCGCAGCGTCGGCGGCTGCCGCGCCTCCATCTACAACGCCATGGGGCTGGACGGAGTGAAGGCCCTGGTGCAGTTCATGGAGAAGTTCGCCAAGGAGAACCAGTAACCCTGCCGCCTGGCGCGCGGTCCTGGCCCGAGCTGCAAGAAACGCGAAGCGAAAGGATTTTTCCGCTCAACGGTTGACAGCAGGGCCAAAATCTGTTATCCTGAAGCCCGGAATCGGCACGGGAGGTATTTTTGGCCGGAAAAAGGGTTTTTCGCATGCTGAATACCTCGAAAAGGGAAAAATCCCCGGCCTCCGCCCAGAAAGACCTCTTCCCCGCCTCCTGCCGGCCATGATACGCGTGCTGGTCACCGCCCCGCTTATTTCCGAAACGCTCGACCAGCTGAGCGCCGTTCCGGAATTCGACGTGCGCTACCGGCCCGAACTCGCGGCCGGCGAGCTGGCCGCGGAGTTGGACGGCGTCGAGGCCCTGGTTTGCGCCGATTGCCGCGCCCTGGAGCGGCAAGCGCTGGAGGCCGCGGCCGATCTCAAGCTGGTGATCGCCTGCGGCGGCGCCGGCCGGGAACTGCCGCAGGCCCTCGGCCGCGGCGCCGAGGTGCGGCGCAGCGACGGCGGCCCTTCAACCCTGGCCCTGCTGAAGGATTTTTTCAATGCCTAGAACCATTACCTGGAGCGAACGGGAAGAATCATGACAACCATTGTCGGCAACAAGCTCAACTCGGCCAACAAGAAAGTCCTGGACCGGATGAACAAGAAGGACTTCGAGTTCATCCGCAGGGAGGCCCAGGCGCAGATCGAGGCCGGCGCCGAATACATCGAGCTCAACGCCCTCTCCCTGCTGCACAACGAGACGCCGTTCCTGCGTCAGATCATCCCCATGCTCGAAAAGCTGGGGTCCAAGCTGGTGGTGGTCAGCGAAAACGCCGAGGCGCTGAAGCAGGCCATGCTGGTCGCCAAGGGCCCCATCATCATCGGCGCCGTGGAGTACGACCAGGAAAAGATCGACTACCTCATCGACACGGTGATGGCCAAGAACGCCAAGTTGATCGCCCTGATCAAGGACAAGCGCAACAACCATTCGAACAGTCCGGAGAAGGCCCT
>CAYXCX010000208.1:0-3928 GCA_964463405.1 uncultured Clostridia bacterium | reverse complement strand
GATGATGTGGTAGCCGGTGGACTTTTTGTATTGTCCGGGGTCGAGGAAGGAGACGATGCGGTCCTTCTGGTAGGGCTTGAGCAGCGAGTGCCAGCCGACCAGGCCGCCGGCGGCCACCAGCAGCGCCGTGGCCAGCAGCAGCGCCGGCCGCGCCTTTTTCAAGGCCATCACCAGGGGGATGAAGCCGCAGAGGACGAACGAAACCCCCATGTCGGGCTGCAGCACGATCAGGCCCACGGGCAGCAGCACCGCCGCCAGCACCCGGGCGTAGACGCGCAGGTTCAGCGTTTCGGAATGGGCCAGGATCCGCGCCAGCAAGAGGGCCAGGGGCACCTTGACGAATTCGGAGAACTGGAAGCCGACGCCGCCCAGGCGGAACCAGCTCTTGGTGCGGGCCACGGTGCCGCCCACGGCCAGCTGCAGGGCCAGGATGGCCAGCAGCGCCAGGAAGGCGGGAAGCGCCTGGCGGAAGACCAGGTCGGTCTTCAGCGCGCAGACGGCAAAAAAGGCCAGCAGCGAGACGGCCAGCCAGACCGCCTGCTTCAGGTAGTGGGTCTCGCCGCCGCCGTGGCCGGCGCTGTAGACCAGCAGGACGCCGCCCAGAGCCAGCAGCAGCATCAGGGCGAAGCTGCCCTTGTCGAAAAACCTAACGAAGTCCTTCATCCAGGAGAACCTTCCTGTAGATGCGCCCGGCCAGGGGCGCGGCGCTGGCGCCGCCGTCGCCGCCGTTTTCCACCAGCACCACCACGGCCAGGCGCGGGTTGTCGCGCGGCGCGAAGGAGACGAACCAGGAGTGGGGCTTGAAGCGCTTTTCCTGGGTCAGCCGCCGGTACTGCGGATGCTCCTTGGTGATGATCTGCGAGGTGCCGGTCTTGCCGCAGATGTCCAGGCCCTCGACGCGCGCCGCCCGCCCCGTTCCCTCGCCGTTGACCACGCGGAACAGCCCGGCGATCACCTCCTCGAAATGCCTCTCGGCGATGGGCACGCGGGTGAAGCGCGGGGCGAAGGCGCGCACGACGCGGCCCTGGCGCTCGACGCGCTCGAGCAGGTGCGGCGCCGGCATGCGCCCGCGCAGGGCCACGGTGGCGATCAGCGTGAGCATCTGCGCCGGCGTGACGTTCAGCTGGCCGTGGCCGATGGCCACCGAGATGGTCTCGCCGGGATACCAGCGCTGCCCCTGGGCGGCCGCCTTCCAGGCGCTGTCCGGAACCAGCCCGGGCTTTTCCCCGGGCAGGTCGACGCCGCTGGCCCCCCCCAGCCCCAGCAGGCGCGCGTAGCGGGCGATGGTGTCGATGTCCAGCCTCTGGCCCAGGTTGTAGAAATAGACGTTGCACGAGTTCTCCAGCGCCGCCGGCAGGTTCACCCGGCCGTGGCCGCCGGCGTTCCAGCAATGGAACACGCGGCCGTAGAACGACTGGCTGCCCGAGCAGAACAGCGCGCTTTCCGGCCCGATCAGCCCCTCCTGCAGCCCGGCCAGCGCCATGACGATCTTGAACACCGAGCCCGGCGAGTAGACCCCCTGCAGGAACTTGTCCTGCAGCGGCTTCCGCGGATCGTCGCGGATCGCCCGCCAGTCTTCGGGCGTCATCTCGCGCGAGAAGAGCTCGGGGTCGAAGGCGGGCCTGCTGACCAGGGCCAGCAGGCCGCCGCTGGCCAGGTCCATGACGCCGACCACGCCGTTTTCCTCGCCCAGGAACTCCTCGGCGGCGGCCTGCAGGTCCAGGTCCAGGGTCAACACGACGGTGGCGCCGATCTCCGGCTTCTCCACGCCGCTGACGCGCTGGACCCTCTCCACGCTGTTGGTGATGACGGTCTGCCGCCCCTTGCGCCCCCGCAGGAACTCCTCGTACTGCTTCTCGACGCCGCTGCGGCCGATGCGGTCGCCCAGGGCGTAGCCGGCCGGGGCCAGGCCGGCCAGCTCGCCATCGCCGATCTCGGACAGGTGGCCCAGGGCGTGGGCCGCCCGTTGGGTCAGCGGAAAGGTCCGGCTGGGCTCCAGCCCGATCTCGAACTCCGGGAACTCGTCCTCGCGGCTCTGGATGAAGACCACCGTCCCCTGGGGCAGGTTGCTCTTGATCGGGATGCGGGCGAACGCGGCGTAGCGGCCGTAGCGGTCGAGGATGCGGCGCACCTCGGCCTCGCTCTTGCCGGAAAAGAAGCTCGCCCGCCGGATCGACCTGTCCAGGTCTTCGACGTTCTCGCGCACCAGGTACAGGGTGAAGTTGATCCGGTTCTCGGCCAGCACCCGGCCGCTGCGGTCGACGATCAGGCCGCGCGGCGCCGGCAGGTCGGCCGTGCGCGTGATGTTGCGGATGGCCAGCTCGCGGTAGGTCTGGTGGCTGGCCACCTGGATGCTCCAGAAGGCGGCGAACAGGGCGGAAAAGAGCACCACCAGCAGCGCGGTCGAGACGGCCGCCGCGCGCTTGACGAACTCGGGGGTCAGCTTTCTGCGGCTAAGATACATCCAGCAGCGACTTCACTTTCTGGGTTCCCAGAATGACGGTCCCGGCCACGGCGGTGGCCAGGGGCTGGACGACCAGCAGGCTGGCCGTGACGGGGTAGCGGAAGATCAGCGCCAAAAACAGGAAGGCCACCAGGTTGGAAAGGAACAGCGACAGCAGCAACAGCAGGAAGACGAAGGCGTTCTTCTTCAGGTCCAGGAAGCGCGCCAGCGTGTTCAGCAGGAAGGCGGCCAGGGTGCGGGCGAAGGAAAAGACGCCCATGACGCCGCCGGAGAGGTAGTCGCCGGCAAAGCCCAGCAGGGCGCCGCTCAGCACCGCCGTCAGGTAGCCCGAGCGGATGGCGATGAAGAACAGGACCACGTATAGAAGGTCGATGGAGAAGCGCAGGGAGTGGTAGTAGCGGGCGATGGCGATCTGCCCGGCCGCCAGCAGCAGGAACAGCGCGAAGCGGAAACGGCTATTCATGGAGCAGCACCACGAGCCGGCGGATGGGCTTGTCGACGAAGTACGGCCGCACCGCGATGCGCTGGGTCAGGGTGTCGGGCTGGACGGCGGTCACGGTGCCGATCGGCAGCAGGCTGGGGTAGATCAGGTCGGTCCCCGAGGTGACGACCCGGTCGCCGGGGCGCACCGGCTTGTTGGCCAGCAGGTACTCGAAGCGGCACTCGGGGCCGTTGTCGCCCTTGAGCAGCCCCTCGAGCATGTTGGCCTCGATGGCCGCGCCGGTGCCGCCGACCGGGCTGGTGATCAGGCGCACGGAGGCCGAAAAGGCGGTCAGCGGCCTGGCGACGCGTCCGACCAGCTCGGCGTCGGGATTGAGCACGACGTCGTTCTCCACCAGCCCGGCCCGCGTCCCCTGGTCGATCGTCACCGCGGCGTAGGGGAAGTTGACGTCGACGGAGATCACCGAGGCCATGCGGAAGCGGGGGAAGCGGCCGCGGACGGCGTCCAGCTCCTGCAGGCCGCGCAGCTGCCTCTTCAGGGCCACGTTTTCCACCCGCAGCCGCACCTGCTGCTGGCGCAGGAGCTGGTACTTGCGGAAAATGCCGCGCTGGAAGGCGTAGCGCTCCAGCTCGCGCGTCAGAAAATCGCCGGCCTTCTGCACGGTGAGCTGCAGCGGCATGGCCAGGTTGGCCACGACCGTCTGCAGCAGCGACTGTTTGCTGCCGAGCATGATCTGCGACGAGATCACGATCAGGTCGACGAACAGGATCAGCACCAGGACAAGCGACTTCCTCTCGGTGCTGAACCCGCCGGCGGGATTAGACCGCATTGCCGATCTTTTCCAGCAGCGGCAGGTTTTCCAGGATCTTGCCGGCGCCGAGCACCACCGCCGACAGGGGGTCGTCGGCGATGAAGATGGGCAGGGAGGTCTCCTCGCGCAGGCGGGCGTCCCGGATGGTGCGCAGCGCCACGCCGCCGCACAGGATGATGGCGCGGTCGACGGGGACGGCGGCGAGCTCGCG
>CAYXCX010000207.1:0-3937 GCA_964463405.1 uncultured Clostridia bacterium | reverse complement strand
GGCAAGGCAAAAGGCAAAAGTAAAAAGGCAAAAGTGAAAACCCCTATATCCGCAAGTGCCCCTCATTTCCATCAGTTCATTGAGTGCGGTTACGATCAACCACCCCACCAATAAATCTTAAAATACTGCAGAGCTGGAAATTGCCGGGCTGGCAAGGCAAAAGGCAAAAGTAAAAAGGCAAAAGTGAAAATTCCTAGATCCGCTGTCATTTTTTTTTCAAATTAGTTCGGCCATAGCGGGTTTAGTTCAAAACAGTTCGTTCATTATGGTTGTTGCAATAGTTCGTTTATTGCGGTTACTATCACTAACACTAACACTAATAGTTCGTATCTATTTCCTTGTATAATCCCAATCTTTCCAGATCGGCGCGGATGAGATCGGAAAAGCGCCTGGCCCCGTCCTGGTTCAGGTGCTGGGCGTCGCGGAACCAGCGCCCGGGCGGTTCCTGCAAAACGTCGTGGCGGTCGAGCAGGACCACCCCGGGGCCGGCCAGCCGGCGCACGCGGGCGTAAAATTCCTCCACCGGCACCAGGGTCTCGGCTACGCCCAGGTATTCTGGAGTGACCGGGAAACGGAGCAGCACCACCGCCAGCCCCCGCTCCCGGGCCAGGTCCAGGGTCTTGCGAAAATACAGGACCATGTCGGGGCTGAACAGGTTGACGCCCTCCAGCTGGCGCCGGGCCCGCCTGAGCCCGCGCTCATTCCTCCCTTTTTTGATGAAGAACCCGAAGATGGGCTTGAAGCCGCGGTCGATGCCGGCCGCCGGCGCCTGACCGCGCCCCAGCAGCCCGCGCTCCCAGAGGCGCCGGTACTGGCCGCGGAAGCCGAACAGGCGCAGCCTGGCATAATCGCGCGCCAGGCGCAGCCGGCGCCCCTGCAGCCGGCCCAGCTCCGGATAGTCGATGTAGCGCGCCCATTCGCCGTTCACCGCCACGCGCTGGGCGCGGAATGAGCTGAAGGAATGCAGGTCGGCCGGCAGCACGACCAGGCGCAGGGAGGGGACGCGGCCGACGAGCCAGCGGAGCTTGTAATAGTTGTGGATGTAGCTCTCGCCGTCGCTGGCGAAGTTGCAGGCCTGGCCGAAGCGGCCGGGATCCAGGGAGTCGGCCACGTGCGAGTCGCCGAGAAAGACGATGCGCGTTCCCGGCGGAATGGGCGGCCGGGCGGCGAAGGCCAGGCGCTCGTCAAGCCGGCTCAGCCAGGAGCAGGCCAACAGCAGCGGCAGTAGGAAGGCGGCGGCCCTGGCCAGCAAGAGCAGCTTTTCGCGGCGCACGTCAAAACCCCCGATAGACGAACTCGGACTTGGCGAAGACGCCAAAGAGCAGGATCGCGAAGACGACCAGGTAATACGCCGCCCAGCGCAGCGGCCAGGGCCAGGCGCGCAGCATGCGCCCGAAGCGGACGCGCCCCTGCAGCGCCTCCAGCAGCAGCAGCAGCGCCACGGCGGCCAGCGCCACCGCGGCCTCGGCCGTCCCGGCGCCGGCGAGCCACTGCCGGAACCCCAGGGCGCCGCCGGCCAGCCAGCGGCCCGGCGCCAGCAGCGCCGCAAACATCTCCCCGGCGGACGCCAGCGACGGCGAGCGGAAAACGATCCAGGCCAGGCTGACCAGCAGGAAGGTCGCCAGCCGCCGCCAGGCGCGGTTCAGCGCCGGGCGGGCGGCGAGGCCCAGGGCCCTGCGCGCCCGGCTCCTGGCGCGACGTGAGAAATAGCCGGCGGCCAGGTAGAAACCATGCAGCAGCCCCCAGGCCAGGAAGGTCCAGGCGGCGCCGTGCCACAAGCCGCACAGGGCCATGGTCGCCAGCGAGGCGCAGGCGTAGGCCACGGCCTCGGTCGGGCGGCCCAGCAGCCGCTCGCCGGGGAAGCGGCGCAGGAAGGCGAACGACAGGGGCAGAAACAGGTAGTCGCGCAGCCACTGCGACAGCGACACGTGCCAGCGGCGCCAGAAATCTCCCAGCGAAAGGGCGAAGTACGGGCGGTCGAAGTTGGCCTGCAGGCGATAGCCGAACAAACGCCCCAGGCCGATGGCCATGTCGGAATAGCCGGAAAAATCGGCGTAGATCTGCAGCGAATAGGCCAACGCGGCCGCCAGGACCGCCTGCGCCTGGTAGCGGCCGGGATCGAGGAACACCGGATCGGCCAGCGCCGCCAGGCGGTCGGCGACCACCAGCTTCTTGAACAGCCCCCACAGGACCTGGTGCAGCCCGGCGCTGAAGTCGGCGCGGCAAAAATCGCGCCCGCCGTCGAACTGCGGCAGCAGGCGGCCGGCGCGGTCGATGGGGCCGGCGCTGATTTCGGGAAAGAAGGCCACGTACAGCAACAGGCGCGAGAAGCGCCTCTCAGGCGCCAGCCGCAGCCAGTAGCAGTCCAGAAGATAGCTGATTTTCTTGAAGGTGAAATAGGAGAGCCCGAGCGGGACCAGCAGCCCGCCGCGAAAAGCGGCCAGCTGCCGCCCCCAGGCGGGCCACAGGGCCGCCGCCAGCGCGTCGAGCCAGGCGGCGTACTTGAAGAAAACCAGCACGCCGGCGTTGAGCAGCAGCCCCGCGGCCAGCAGCCGCCGGCGCCGGCCGGGGCCGGCGGCCGGCATGGCCCGGGCCAGGAAAAAGTCGCCCAGGGTCAGCAGCACGATCAGCGGCAGGTAGACCGGCCCGGCCAGGGCGAAAAACAGCAGGCTGGCCGCCAGCAGAAACCCGGGCCGCCAGCGCAGCGGCAGGGCATAGAACGCCGCCAGCGCCAGGATCGCCGCCAGCAGGAAATCGAAGCTCAAGAAACTCATGAAGGGCCTGGGCCTGCCTTAGGGCGTCCGCTTGCCCGCTCCCCGGAGCGCCTCTTTTCTCTGGTCCCTATTTTTTCCCCTTTGCTGCCTTATGATCTTTCGCCGCCGCAACCGGCGCGGCCATGCCCGGCCGGTTGCGCAGGATCTCGAGCCAGGAGTCCAGGCCGGCCCAGCCGTGGGCCGACACCTCGACGCCCGGGCAGGCCGGGTTCACCCGGCGGATGTTGGCCCGCATGGCCGGCAGGGAAAAATTCCTCAGCGGCAGCAGGTCGGTCTTGGTGACCAGGCACAGCTGCGAGACCTGGAAGGCCAGCGGGTACTTCAGCGGCTTGTCCTCGCCTTCGGCCACGCTGAGCAGCAGGACGTTCAGGTGGGCGCCGACGTCGAACTCGGCCGGGCACACCAGGTTGCCGATGTTCTCCACGAACAGGTAGTCCATGCCCTCGGTGCCCAGCTCGTCGATGGCCGTGCGGATCCAGGCCGATTCCAGGTGGCAGTCGCCGCCGAAGGGGCCGGTGTTGATCTGGTAGGCCTGGACGCCCAGCCGCTGCAGCCGCTCGGCGTCGAGGGTGGTCTGGATGTCGCCCTCGATGACCTTCAGCCGCGTCCCAAGCCTCTTGACCGTCTCCTCGATCAGGGTGGTCTTGCCCGAGCCCGGCGAGCTCATCAGGTTGACGAAGAAGACGCCGCGCTCGCGCAGCTCGGCGCGGATGGCCTCGGCGACGGCGTCGTTGGCCTTGAGCAGCTTCTGCATGACGGCGACCTTCCTGGTTTCCATGCCCTGCCTTATAGCGCATCCGCGGCCCGAAAGCAAGCCGTGCTTTTTCCCTTGACATCCTCGGCCAAACCAATATAATGAACCTTAAAAAATCATGACAAACAACATACAAACCATCATTTTACTCACCATTTTCGTGCCGATCGTCGGCTCCTTCACCATCCCCCTCGCCGGCCTGGTCTCGCAGCGGGCCCGATCCGTCTGGTCGGTGCTCCTGGCCCTGGCCACCACCCTCTTCTCCATGCTGCTGATCCCCTTCGCCCTCAAGGGAGGTGAACTGGCCCTGCGCCGGACGCTGGCACTGGGCGTCGACTTCGTCGTCGTCGCCGATGCCCTGTCGGTGTTCATGGCCGTGGCCTCGTCCTTCATCGGCATGCTGATCGTC
>CAYXCX010000206.1:687-3951 GCA_964463405.1 uncultured Clostridia bacterium | reverse complement strand
GTCTTGGCCTCGCCGCGCAGGACCAGCTTTTCGTTCTGGACGTGCAGGTTCTTCAGCTGCACCTTCAGGTCCTTCATCAGGTTGAGCACCGACTGATACTTGCCTTTCAGCAGATCCAGTTTTGCGTCCGCCATGTTCTGTTCCTCCTTGTGTGAATTCGGGGATTGCGCTCCCCGTCCTCATGCTCTCATGAATCGAGTGTAGCGGCCGGGGCGGGAAAAGTCAATGAAATGGATTGTATATTTTTCTTTTGTTTTATAGAATGACTTGGAAAATATCATTCCTGGAGGGAAACATGAAATTGAACGCCCCGACCAAGATCACCTGGATCGTATCCTTGATCCTGGGCCTGCTGAGCCTGCTCTCGTATTTCGTGGCCATCCCGTTCGTCACCGTCAACATGTACTGGTTCATGGGCGTGGCCTGGCTGCTGATGATCCTGTCCACCTTCCTGAAGGGGCTCTGACCCGAGTCCCGCCCCTCACAAGTACCCCAGCGCCTCCAGCTGCTTCCGCGCTTCCTCGTCCAGCCGCAGGGGCTTTGCGCCCGCCGTTTCGCGGATCTGGCGGCGGATCTTGAGCAGCAGGGGGAGCATTTTCTCCCGCTGCCTGGATAGCGATCCGGCCAGGTTGCGCGTCTCGCCGGGATCGGCGGCCAGGTCGAACAACTCGTACGTTCCCGGAAAAGGGGGCTTCGCGAAACCGGCGAACGCCTCCAGCCCCTGCGCCGTGAAGGGCTCGTTGTAGATGAGCTTGTAGCGCCCCTGCGCCACGGCGGCGCGCAGGGGGAAATGCTCGTAGTAGCGGCCGCCGGACATGGTCGCCGCCAGCGCCCGTTCCTCGCCCTGCCGCCGGCCGCGGATCAGGGGCATGAGGTCCGCGCCGTCCAGGCCGCCCGCCGGCAAGGGGATGCCGTGGTAACTCAGGACGGTGGGCAGGACGTCGACCAGGCCGACCCGCTGGCCCAGCCGCTGGCCGCCAAACCGGCTGCCGGGAAACTTGATCAGCAGGGGGACGTGCAGGAGCTCCTGGTACAGGCTGTGGGCGTGCGCCCAGCCGCCGTGCTCGTAGAACTCCTCGCCGTGGTCCGACGTGACGAGGATCAGGGAGTTGTCGTACAGCCCCTCCCGTTTCAGCGCCGCGACGAACTCGCCGAAATAATGGTCGAAGGCCGCGATCTCCGCCTGGTACAGCTCGCGCAGCGAATTCCTCATGGCCGGTTCGACCGCCAGGTAGGTCTTTTCCGGCTGCGAATGGCTGACCGCGTCGAGCTGGCGCTCGGCGGGGCGCGGGTTCAGCCGCAGCAGGAACTCCCCGGGCGGCGTGTAGGGCGAATGGAGCTGGTAGGTATGCAGGAACAGGAAGAGACGGGGAAAGCGCCCGGCGCGCAGCACTTCCAGGGCTTTCTCGAACAGGGAGCGGCCGCCCGCCGGGTACAGGGGCGAGGTCTGCTTGAACTCCCGGTAGAGGTCGAAGCCGCGGGAGAACCCCCAGCGCCCCTTCATGACCATGCCGCCGTGGAAGCCGAAGGTGGCGAAGCCGCGGGCCAGGCTCTCGACCAGGCTGGGGATGCCGGCCGCCAGCGGCCTCTGGATCGACACGCCGTGGCGGTGCTCGTTCAGGCCGGTGATCAGGCCCATGAAGGAGGGGAGCGTCCAGCCGGTGGGGGCCAGGGCGTTGTCCAGGCGCACGGCGTCTTTGGCGAAGCGGTCCAGGCTGGGGGTCAGCGAGGGCAGGTTGCCGGCGCGGGCGCCCAGCATGTCGGCGCGGAAGGTGTCTACGGCGACCAGGATGACGTTGGCGCGCCGGCGGGGATCCTCCTGCCGCTCGTACAGCAGCGGCCGGCTGAAGCAGACGATGCCCCGCCCGGAGAAGCGCAGGACGATCCGCTCGCCGCGGCGCAAGTCCAGCTCCTGGAGCAGGGAATACGAGGTGCGCGGGGCGCGGATGACGCGGACAACTCGGCGGCGGCCGAGGTTTTCGACTTCCAGGGCGAACTCGATCTTCTGGCTGGCCGGCCGACCCTCAAGGTGCAGGAAGGTATGGAAACCGACCCGGCCTGCCAGGGGAGTGGCGAGCGGCACCCGCTTTTCGCCGCGCAGGAAAAAATAACCGCCCTGGGCGCCAGCCGCCTCGTCCAGGGGCTCGCGCTGCCCGTCGCCCACGAAGAACAGGCGCTGGCGGGCGTCGTCGACGGCGAAATTCTTGCGGTCGCGGGGCAGGCGCTCAGGGTCCTGGCGCGCGATGCGCCCCGGGCCCTGGCGCAGCAGGAAGAACAGCAGCGCCGCGGCCGCAAGGAGGAAGGCGCCTGCCAGCGCCCAGGTCCTGCATTTGCCGGTCATGCCTTCACGATCGCGCCCTCATAGCCACGAAGGGCGGCTCCTAACCGCGGGCCTCGTCGCCTTCGCGGCGGATCTGCTTCCACAGCCCGGCGCGGCGGATGCCCAGTTTTTCCGGGTCGAAGCGCAGCGGCAGGCCCGTTTTGCGCTGCTCCTCGTAGTCCTTCAGCGTGGCCAGGCCGGCCTTGGAAAGGAGCAGGATGGCGATGACGTTCAGCCAGGCCATCAGCCCCACGCCGATGTCGCCCAAGCCCCAGGCCAGGGTGGCCGTGCGCACCGCCCCGTAGTAGGCCATGATGAGCAGGAAGATGCGCGACAGGGTGATGGCCGGCGCGCTTTTTCTCCTGAACAGGAAGGCCACGTTGGACTCGGTGTAGTAGGCGTAGGCCATCAGGGTGGTGAAGGCGAAAAAGAACAGGGCCACGGCCACGAACTCGGCGCCGAAGCCCTTGAAGACGGTGTCGATGGCGCTCTGCGTCCAGGCAGGCCCGGCCTCGACTCCCGGCAGGTTCTGGGCCAGGAAGCCGCCGCGGCCGTCGCCGGTGTTGTACATGCCGGTGATCAGGATCATGAAGCCGGTGGCCGTGCAGACCAGCAGCGTATCGATGTAGACCGAGAATGCCTGTACCAGTCCCTGCTGCGCCGGGTGGGCCACCTCGGCGGCGGCCGCCGCCTGCGGCCCGGTCCCCTGGCCGGCCTCGTTGGAGTAGATGCCGCGCTTGACTCCCCAGGCGATGGCCGAGCCGACGATGCCGCCGAAGATCGCGTTCTTGCCCAGCGCCGACGAGACGATCAGCGCGAACATGGCCGGGATGCGCTTGTAGTCGATGGCCACGATGACCAGGGCCATCAGGATGTAGCCGAGGGCCATGAACGGCACCAGCAGCTCGGCCGCCCGGCCGATGCGCTTGACGCCGCCGAAGATG
>CAYXCX010000206.1:0-677 GCA_964463405.1 uncultured Clostridia bacterium | reverse complement strand
CCCCAGCAGCGCGACGATGATGAGGCCGGAGATCGCCGGCGTCACGGCGGGGATGGCGCCCTGGAAGGCCGAGGCGATGCTGTTGGCCTGGACGCCGGGCAGCAGGATGCCGCAGGAGACCACCGTGACCACGGCGAAGGCAATCGAGTACCATTTCTGGCCCAGCCCCTTGTCGATGTAATAGGAGGGACCGCCGCGATAGACGCCGCCGATCTTCTCCTTCCACACCTGGCCCAGGGCCGCCTCGATGTAGGCCGAGCCGGCGCCGAGGAAAGCGATCATCCACATCCAGAACAGCGCCCCCGGGCCGCCGGCGCCGATGGCCGTGGCCACGCCGGCGATGTTGCCCGTGCCCACGCGGCCGCCCAGGGCCATGGCGAAGCCCTGGAAAGAGGAGACGCCCGACTGGGAGGACTGGCCATGCCAGAGCTGGCCGACCATGTCCTTGATCAGGCGCACCTGCAGGAAGCGGGTGCGGATGGAGAAGTAAACCCCCGCGCCCAGGCAGAGCAGCACCAGCGGCGTGCTCCATACGTAGCTGTTTACCAAATCGACGATGCGCTGCAGGTCCATGTCGTGCCTCCTGTGGGGCCGGGGCGGCCCGCGGGCATGGCGGCGGAAACGCCATTCTAGCGCAAAGCGCTCCCCGGGGGCAAGCCGGGCCTCAGCGCCCTGCC
>CAYXCX010000205.1:1732-3951 GCA_964463405.1 uncultured Clostridia bacterium | reverse complement strand
GCCTTCTTGCCCAGGATGCGCTCGATGCGCACGTACTGGGCCTTGACCACCAGGGCCAGGTCCTCGGTCAGCCCCGAGACGTCCTTGACCTTGACGCCGATGTCGGGAACGAACTCGAAGGTGGTGATCACCGGCCCCGGGGTGTACTCGGCGATCTCGCCGCTGATCTTGAACTCCTGCAGCCGCTGCGACAGCTCCTGTTTCTTTTCCTCCAGCTCATCGATGTCGATCTGGCTCTTGGCCGTGGGCGCGTCGAGGTAGGTCAGGGGCGGCGGCTTGTACTGGGCGTCGGGCAGGAACGCCTCCTCCAGCTCGGGGAAGATGCCGCTCTCCTCCGGAAGCCGGCTCGGCTTCTTGACGGCCGCGCGCGCGGCGGTCTCGGGCGGCCGGCGCTCGAGGCGGGGCGCCGGCTCCCCCTCTTTTCCCTTCAGCGGCTGGCGCCCCTTGAAGACGAACGGCCCCTCGCCGGCCTCGTACTTCTCGTGGACCTTGCGCCGGTCGCGGTTGCGGCGCATGGTCTCCAGGCGCTGGCGGCAGAACGACGCCGCCAGGGCGCCGCCACTGGCCAGCAGGCCCCAGAGGAAAAGCAGGATGTTGCGGATGGAGATCTTGGCGATCAGCACCAGCGAAACGCCCAGCAGGCAGAGGAAGAGGACGGCGGCGAAGACGCCCTTGACCTGGCCGCTGACCAGGTCGTCGAGCAGCAGCCCGACCATGCCTCCGGAGGCCACCCGCTGCCCGGCGATGGCGGTCGTGGGCTGGAGGTTGGCCAGCAGGCCGGCCAGCGACAGCAGCAGGATGCAAAAGCCGATGCCCTTGCTGGCCGCCCGGTGCAGGCGGCGGTTGAAAAGGAAATAGGCGGTCAGGAACAAGAATATGAGGATGAAGAGCAGCGCGGCGAAACCGAAGAGGTTGAAGAGCAGCGCCGACAACTCCGAGCCCAGGCGGCCGCCGAAGTTGGTGACCACGCGCGCCGGGGCCTGGTGGAAGAAGCTGGGGTCGAGGGGGTTGAAGCTGGCCAGGCTGAAGAGGAGGAAAAAGGAGAAAAACAGGGAGAAGATGCCGATGATCTCGTTTTTCAGCGATAGTTCTTTGTCGTCGGCATTCCCGCGTTTTTCCTTGGCCATCGGCCAAAAGTATAGCCGCCCGGCCCCGGCAAGTCAAGCCGGCGCGGGCTTCAGAGGAGGCGCAGGCTGTAGAGCTTGAGCCGCTTGTCCAGGTCGCGGCAGTGGGGAAACTCGGCCCGGACCAGGGCCTTGAAGCCGGGGCCGTGGCTGCGCACCTTCAGGTGGGCCAGCTCGTGGAAGACGATGTAGGCCACCAGCTCGTCGGGCAGCACCTGCAGCCAGGTGTTGAGGTTGACCTTGCCCCGCGAGCTGCAGCTTCCCCACTTGCTTTTCATGCGCCGGAAGCCGATGCCCAGCGGCCTGACCCCCAAAAGGGAGCCGTAGCGGGCGCTCAGGGCGCGGACCAGCGCCAGGAAGTCCTCGTTGCGCCGCTCTGCCAGCTCCAGCCTTTCGGCCAGGAGGCGCTGGCGCTGGTACCAGGCGTGCTTTTCCAGGATCCAATCCCGGTGCCGGTCGATGATCGGCCGCGGATCGAGGTGGCGCGGCAGGACGATGCGCAGGCTGCCGCCGTGGAAGGCAAGGCGCACGCGGCGGCCGCCACGGCGCAGCACCTGGCAGGGGATGCCGCCCACGTCAAGGGTTTCCATGGCGTCGCGGAGCCGGGCGGCCCTTCAGGCCAGTTCGTGGACGGCGCCGTACTCGGCGATCTCCACCTGGGGAATGCCGAAGGCCAGCAGCTTCTCGCGCAGGCTGGCCAGAGCCTCGTCCTCGCCGTGGACCAGGAAGACCTTCTTCAGCGGCTTGAGGTCGTGGCGCTCGAGCCAGGAGAGGATCTCGCTGTAATCGGCATGGGCCGAAAAGGCGTTCAGGGTGGCGATCTCGGCGTTGACCGCGTAGGAGCGCCCCAGGATGTTGACCGTCTTGGCCCTCTCGGCCAGCCGCCGGCCCAGGGTGTTCTCGGCCATGAAGCCGACGATGGCGATGAGGGTCTCGGGCTTTTCGATGTGCTGGACCAGGTGGTGCAGCACGCGCCCCGATTCGGCCATCCCCGAGGCGGAGATGATGATGGCCGGCCCCTGGAAGGCGTTGATCTCCTTGGACTCGGCCGTGGAGGTCACGTAGCGGATGTTGTCGAAGCCGAAGGGGTCGAGG
>CAYXCX010000205.1:0-1722 GCA_964463405.1 uncultured Clostridia bacterium | reverse complement strand
ACCTCCCGGACCCGCTTTCGTCTCGCGCCGGCGGTCTCCTCGTCGAAGCACTCGGGGTGCACCTTGAAGATGGCGGTGGCGTTGACCGCCATGGGCGAATCGATGAAGATGGGCAGCTTGGGGATCTTGTTCTCCAGCTGCAGCGTGTGGATGATGTAGATCAGCTCCTGAGTGCGTTCGATGGTGAAGGCGGGGATGATGATCTTGCTGCCCCGCTCGCGGGCCTTGTGGATGATGGCCGCCAGCTCCTCGCCGGCCAGGCCGATCGACTTGTGCCGGCGGTTTCCGTAGGTGGCCTCCAGGACCAGGTAGTCCATGGGCGGCAGCACTTCGGGGTCGCGGATGATCGGCAGCCCGGCGCGGCCCAGGTCGCCGCTGAAGCCGATGCGCAGGCCGTTGGCCAGGGTCAGGTGGACCATGGCCGCGCCCAGGATGTGCCCGGCATCGAAGAACTCGGCCTCGACCCCGTCCAGCGGCCGGAAGCGGCGGTGGTAGTTGCTGGTGACGAAGTTGCCGATGGCGGCCACGGCCTCCTCGGCGCTGTACAGCGGCTCGTAGACGGTGAGCTTGCGCTCGGGGTACTTTTCCGCCTTCTCGCGGATGTACTCGTAGTCCTTCTGCTGGATGTGGGCGCTGTCCAGCAGGATGATCTGCGAAATGTCGCGGGTGGCCGACGTGGCGTGGATGTTGCCGTGGAAGCCGTTTTTCACCAGGATGGGCAGCGCCCCAGAGTGGTCGAAATGGGCGTGGGTCAGGACCAGGGCGCCGACCGAACGCGGGTCGAAAGGCAACTCGCGATTCTTGCGGTAGGACTCGTCGCGCCGCCCCTGGAACATGCCGCAGTCGATCTGCAGCCTCCGGCCGTCGATGTCGAGAAAATGCTTGGATCCGGTGACTTCGCGGCAGGCGCCGTGCGAATAGAATTTTATGGCCATCCTTATTTATACAACATTCCCGGCCGGGATTACAAGCCTGTCCGGCCGGAATGGACTCAGGGAAGCCATAGGGAAGAGAGAGGGAAATAAAGAAGGAAGAGAGAGCGGGAAAAGGCGCTTAGCGCGGGAAGGCGGGAGATCCCGGGATGGCTTGTCTCACTCTGCCTTCCCTCCTTCTTCCTTCGCTCTTCCCTTTTCTTCCCCTGTGCCGGTTGCGGGGCCGATCTCCATCCTGAGCCAGCCCCCGGGGTCCAGCGCCGAACGGGCCAGGGAGTTGAATTCCTCGAGTCGCACCCGCTCCAGGGCGGCGGCGAAATCGCCGGCCAGGCGCCAGGAGAGGCCGGCCTCCTCGAAGAAGGCCAGGAAAGCGGCGCGACGCTCGCGCAACTCGTTCTGGCGCCAGTGGCGGGAGCGGGCATAGGTCTTGGCCGCGGCCAGGCCAGCTTCGTCAATCCCCTCTTCGCGGATTTGCCGCAACAGCCTTTCCAGCTCGGCCCTGGCCTCCGGCAGCCGTTCGCCCTGGGTCCTCAGGAAGACGCCCAGCAGCATGCCGCCGCGGTTGGGCCAGAGCTCGGCTCCCAGCCCGTAAGCCAGCCCGGCCCGGCTGCGCAGGGACCACAGCCGGCTGCCGACGCCATGGCCCAGCCAGGACTCGAAAAGAGTCGCCGCCGCCAGGTTGGCGGCCGACGGCGGCGGCAGGGCGGCGACGACCGCGACCAGCGATTGGCTCGTGCGCCGCTCCAGGCGCCGCTGCCGGTCCGAACCAGCAGGGACAAATAGTCTCCGA
>CAYXCX010000204.1:0-3968 GCA_964463405.1 uncultured Clostridia bacterium | reverse complement strand
TCGGGCCGCAACAAGAACTACGGCTTCGACGCCCTGAACGAGAAGTACACCGACATGATCGCGGCCGGCATCATCGACCCGACCAAGGTCGTGCGCACGGCGCTGCAGAACGCCTCCTCGGTCGCCGGCCTGCTGCTGACCACGCAGGGCCTGGTTGCCGAGATCAAGGAAGAGAAGGAGCCCGCCCCGGCCATGCCTCCGGGCGGCGGCATGTATTAAGACCCCGTTCGCATCCAGGAAAGGGCCCCGTTCGCGGGGCCCTTTTTTTTTAAGGCAAAATAGAAGAAGTAGAGAGATAGAGGGGTAGAGTGGTAAAGTGGGAGAGCAGTGAAATTGCAAAGTGGTAAAGTTGTAGAGGGGTAAAGTGGGAAAGAAGCAGCCATTTTATGAAGATTCAGGGCTTTTCTCAGGCTCTACCACTTTATCACTTATCTTTCTCTACCCCTGCTCATTCTAGTTCCAGAGGGGTAAAGTTGTAGAGGGGTAGAGTGGTAAAGAGGTAGAGAGGTAAAGCAACAGCCATTTTCGAGATATTGGGGCTTTTTTCCGGCTTTACCCCTTTATCACTTATCTTTCTCTACCCCTGCTCATTCTAGTTCCAGAGGGGTAAAGTTGTAGAGTGGTAAAGCAACAGCCATTTTCGAGATATCCGGGCTTTTTTCCAGCTTTATCCCTTTACCACTTATCTTTCTCTATCCCTTCTTTCTCCGGCTCTACCCCTTTACCACTTTATCTTTCTTTACCCCTGTTTCTTCTATGGTATGATGCGCACATGAGACCCCAGAACGAACGACGACGGTCCGGACGGGCCGTTCTGGCCATTCTGCTGCTGCTGGCGGGCATTCCGTTGCTGGCCGCAGCCGGCGCCCTGCCCCTGGGCACCCTGACCTATCGCGAGACCGAGGGCGATGCCGCGACCATCCATGTCATCCGCATCCAGCCCGAGGAGGACGGCTTCCGCGTCGAACTGAGCAGCGAGCGGCCCGAGGGAGTCCTGCGGCAATCCTTTCGCGTCGCCGCCGACTTGAGCACCCGCGAGTGGACCTTCAGTGACCCCCCCAGGCAAATGGTGCTGGCCGCCTCTGTCCAAGAAGGGAAAATAAGCCTGTCCGGGTCCAGGCAGGGGAAAACAGTCGACAAGCGCTTCGAGGCCAAGGGCTCGCCCTGGAACCAGCTGTTCCAGATGGGGCTCGCCCCATTTGTGCTGTTCGGCGGCCGGGAGACGGCCTTCCGCTCGATCGGCACCCAGGGGCCGGGCGAGCTGAAGATCGGCAGGATGAGCGTGACGCGGAAAGGGGAGGAAACGATCGAGATCGCGGGCAGGCCGGTAGCCGCCGTCCACCTGCGCATCTCGCTGAGCGGGCTGCTGGCCATGTTCTGGCATGGCGACTACTGGTACCGCAAAAGCGACGGCCTGTTCCTGCGCTACCGCGGCAAGAACCGCAAAGGCGGCCCCAGCGCCGTGTCCGAGCTGATCGCGGAGGAGCCAGCCGGTGGCCGCTGAACGCCGGTTCCCCCCCCTGCTGGCCGGCCTGCTGTTCCTGGCCTGCGCCCTGGCCCTGCCTGGGGCCGGGCCCCCCGAGTTCGAGGTCGTCACCACCATCCCGGCCGGGACGTCGATCTCCGCCGCCGGCACGCGGGCCGCGGCCGTAGTGTGGCCGGAGATGGTCCACGGCGCGCGGCGCACCCTCGACATCGCCCAGTTCTACATGACCAGCGAGAAAGGTGAGGCGCTGGAGCCCGTCATCGAGGCGGTCCTGGCGGCGGGACGGCGCGGTGTGCGCGTGCGCATCCTCAGCGACGCCGGCATGGCCGGGACCTATCCCGAAATCCTGGCTCGCTTTCAGGGCAAGCCCGGCATCGACACGCGACGATTCGACTGGAAAAACCTGACCGGCGGCATCCTGCATGCCAAGTACTTCGTCGTGGACGGCCGCGAGGCCTACGTCGGCAGTCAGAACTTCGACTGGCGGGCGCTGAGCCACATCCACGAGACCGGCCTGCGCATCCGCAGCCCGCGCTTCGCCGCGGCGCTGCTGAGCATGTTCGCAGCCGACTGGGACTACAGCGGCGGAGACGCCGCGGCGTATGAGAAGCTCGCGAAACTGCCGCGCCTGCGGTTTTCTCCGCGTGCCCTGCTCGTGGCCAGTCCGGCCGGGACCGCTCCGCCGGGAGTCGGCGCCGCGCTGGAAACGCTGGTCGGTCTGCTGGATCGCGCCCGCCGCCGGGTCACGGTCCAGCTTCTTTCCTACAGCGTGGAGGGGGCTTTCCTGCCGGTCGACCGGGCGCTGCGCCGTGCCGCCGGCCGCGGCGTGAAGGTGTCGCTCCTGGTCTCCGACTGGAACCTGCGCCGCTCCCAGGTCGCGGGACTGAAGGAGCTGGCGCGGATGCCCAACATCGACGTGCGCTTCGCAGTGATCCCCGAGGCCCGGGCCGGCTTCATTCCCTACGCCCGCGTCATCCACTCCAAGGTCCTGCGTGTCGACGATGACGTCTGCTGGGTCGGGACGAGCAACTGGGGCTACGATTATTTCTTCCGCTCGCGCAACGTCGAAGTCGTCCTGCGCCGGCCTGAGGTCGCCAGAGTCCTCGACCGGCTGTTGCTCTCCCTGTGGGACGGGCCGTACGTGCACAAGCTGGACCCGGAGAAGGAATACCCGGCGCCCAGGATCATTTGATCGGCGAACTTTCGTGACGCGTGACGCGTAACGCGTGACAAGTAACGGCACTCAAATCATTGTCGCCTTCAAAAAGCATTGATTTCTGCATTCCATTGATTGAGGAAATCCCTCATTCCTTTGCCAGTTGACCTGGGAGGGCTTTTTCTCGTCACGCGTCACGCGTTACGCGTTACGATAGCTCGTCAAGATACCTGTTGACGGTCCAATCCATATCCTATAAAATAGGGCTTAACTCAACAGGAGGGAATCCACCATGGCCCGCATAGAACCGTTCCAGGGGCTCAGACCCAGAAAAGACCTGGCCGAAAAAATCGCCGCTCCGCCCTACGACGTGCTCAGCTCCGAGGAGGCCCGCGAACTGGCCAAGGGCAACCCCCACTCGTTCCTGCACGTGGGCAAGCCCGAGATCGACCTGCCGCCGGGGACCGACCTCTACTCCGACGCGGTCTACGCCAAGGGCAAGGAGAACTTCGAGCGCCTGATCCGCGAGGGCGCGCTGGTCCAGGACGACAAGCGCTGCTTCTACGTGTACAAGCAGGTGTGGGGCGAACACGTGCAGGTCGGCCTGGTGGCCGGCGCCTCCTGCCAGGACTACCAGGACGACGTGATCAAGAAGCACGAGCTGACCCGCGAAGACAAGGAGCGCGACCGCCAGCGCCACATCGAGACGCTGCAGGCCCAGACCGGCCCGGTCTTCCTCACCTACAAGCGGGTCATGGCCATCGACAAGTTGATCGCCAAGGCGATGGCGAAGGAACCGGAGAGCGACTTCGCCACCTATGACGGCGTGCGCCATGTCTTCTTCGTGGTTGACGAAGACAAGCTGATACTGGCCATCCAGAAGGAGTTCCGCAAGCTGCCGGTGCTCTACGTCGCCGACGGCCACCATCGCTCGGCCGCGGCCACCAAGATCAAGGCCGCGCGCCAGGCGGCCAACCCCGGCCACCGCGGCGACGAGGAGTACAACTTCTTCCTGGCCGTCATCTTCCCCGACAACCAGATGAAGATCCTGCCCTACAACCGGCTGGTCAAGGACCTGAACGGCCTGGACCGCGACGCCTTCCTGGCCAGGGTTTCCGAGCGCTTCACCTGCGAGAAGTCGCCCGAGAAGGAGCCGCGGCGGCCGCAGGAGTTCGCCATGTACCTGGCGGGACAGTGGTACCGGCTGGCGGCCAAGCCCGGCACGTTCGCTGCGGACGACGCCATCGCCTCGCTCGACGTCTCCATCCTGCCGGCCAGCCTGCTGGCGCCGGTGCTGGGCATCCAGGACCCGCGCACCGACAAGCG
>CAYXCX010000203.1:0-4012 GCA_964463405.1 uncultured Clostridia bacterium | reverse complement strand
GTCGGCGTTGCCGTCGCGGCCCAGACGCATGGCCTGCCCCGTGCCCACGGCGATGACCTTGACCGTGCAGGAGAATTTTTTCTCAAAGGGGGGGATCAGGGCGTCGAACAGCCCGGAATCCAGGGTCGAAGTGGTCGAGGCCAGCGTCAGCGTCTCGCCCGCCATGAGCGGGGCCGCCGCCACGGCGGCCAGCAGCAGAAAAAGCAATGGGCGCATCAGGATCTCCTTTCGGCGAGCCGCCCCTGCCAGGGGTGCTCGTGCCGCCAGCCGGCCTGGCTGTCGTAGCGGACGAAATGGACCCGCAGGTCAGCCTGGCTTTCGTAGGGAACGAAAAGCATTTTTACATCGGCCTGGCTTTCGTATTTCACGTAGCTCCAGAATTCGTCGCGGCCGCCGGCCTGGCTCTGGCTGCGCACGAGGCGTACGCACAGGTCGGCCTGGCTCTCATGGGGTGTGACAAAGACCCTGACGTCGGCCTGGCTCTCGTACTGGACGACATGCACCCGGGCGGAGGCCAGCGGCGCGGCCGCCAGCGCCAGGACCGCCAGCAGCGCCGGAATAGCCCTGTTCATTGGATGCGCACCCGCTCCCCGCCCTTGTGGTCGACGACCTGGCCAATGAGGAAATGCTCCTCGCCGGCCCGCTCCAGCGCCGCCTCGACTCGGCTCAGCTTGCGCGGGTCGATGACCAGCACCATGCCGATGCCCATGTTGAAGACGCGGTAGCTCTCGCCTGCGGAGACGCGCCCGGCCTGGATCAGGAAGGAAAACAGCGGCGGCAGCGGCCAGGTCTTCTCGATCGCCACCGCCGCCCCTGCCGGCAGGATGCGCGGCACGTTCTCCAGCAGGCCGCCGCCGGTGATGTGCGCCATCCCCTTGAGCAGCTTCTCCTCGAGCAGGGGGCGGACCGCCCCCAGGTAGGAGCGGTGGGTGCGCAGCAGCTCGGCGCCGATGGGCAGCTCCAGCCCGCTCACCCTGCTGCTGGGCTTCAGCTGCATGTCCTCGAAGACGATGCGCCGGGCCAGCGAATAGCCGTTGGTGTGCAGGCCGGTCGAGGGCAGGCCGATGAGCAGGTCGCCCTTGCGGATCGCCTTGCCGTCGAAGACGTCGGACTTGCCCACCAGCCCGACGATGAAGCCGGCGATGTCGTATTCGCCCTCCTGGTAGAATCCGGGCATTTCGGCCGTTTCGCCGCCCAGCAGCACCATGCCGTTGTCCAGGCAGCCGTCCAGGACGCCGGAGACGACCTGCCCGACCGTGCCGGGATCGACGCGGCCGGCGGCGAGGTAGTCGAGGAAAAAGAGGGGGCGGGCGCCGTAGACCAGGATGTCGTTGACGCAGTGGTTGACCAGGTCGCGGCCCACGGTGTTGTGGACGTTCATCATGAAGGCGATCTTGAGCTTGGTGCCGACGCCGTCGGCCGACGAGACCAGGATCGGGTTCCTCGGCCCGCCCTTGAGGGGGAAAAAGCCCCCGAACTTGCCGATCTCCTGCACCCCCATTTTCTTGACCATGGACTTGATGCGCTCCACCGCCTGATTGCCGCGGTCGATGCTGACGCCGGCTTTCTCGTAGGCGCTCTTGGGCATGGGGATTCCTCCTCGATGGTGGCGACGGGAAAATCTTATCATATTCGCCGGGCCGGCGCCAGGGCGCCCAGCCCGCTTGCAGGCGGCGCCGCGCCGGCATACAATGCCGGCAGCGTTCCCGAACCGTTCGCCTCCGGGCGCGGGGGAGCGCAACGGAGGCGGCTTGAAACGATCCCGCGCATCTTGCCGGCCGGGGGCCTGGCCCTGGGCGCAGCGCCTGGCCGGCGTCCTGGGGCGGATGGTCCGCTGCGGGTTCTTCCGGCCGCGCTGCCGCCTCTGCGGCGTCGACCTGGTCCTGGCCGGCGAGGGGGTGCTCTGCCGCGAATGCCTGGCGCGGATCGCCCCCTGGCGCGGGAAGCGCTGCCGGGTCTGCGGCGCCTTCCTCCCGGCCGGCTCTCCGCTCTGCGGACCCTGCCGCCTGGAGCCGCCCCCGTTCGAGCGCCACCGCTCCTACGCCCCATACGAGGGAACGCTGCGCGAGGTCATCATCCTGTACAAGTTCGGCCGCGTCGAGCCCCTGAAGCGGCTGCTGGCCGGGTTGTACCTGGACACCCTGGCGCGCGAGCTTCCCGGCGGCTACGACGCGGTGGTGCCGGTCCCGGCCGACCGCCGCCGCCGGCGCGAGGGCTTCCTGCCGCTGGACGAGGCCGGCCGCCTGCTGGCGCGGCGGCTGCGCACCCCCTTTCGCCCCGGCTGGCTGCGCAAGGCCCGCAGCACCCCGCCCCAGGTCGGCCTGACCCGGGCCCAGCGCCTGGCCAACCTGGACGGCGCCTTCGCCCTGGCGGAGGGCGCCCAAGTCAGGGGCCGGCGCGTGCTCCTGATCGACGACGTGACCACCACCGGAACCACCCTGCGGCGCTGCGCCGCCGCCCTGAAGCGGGGCGGCGCCAGGGTGACGGCCGTCACCCTGGGGCAGGCGCAGCCCTGAGCGGCGCCTCCAGGCCGGCAGCGGTTTGACTTTCCTTTTTTTTTCCTTTATATGAAGAGCCTGAGGAGGAACAGCAGCATGAACACAGCCAAGAGATTGATCGCCTTGTTTGTCGTTTTCGCCTTCGTTTCCCTGCTGCAGGTCTCGGCCGCGCCCCTGCGCAGCGAGCAGGCGCCGGGCGAGACCGGGGCCGAGCTGGAGAACGCCGACCAGGGGCCGAACGTCATCGAGGAGGAGGGAACCGCCGCCGCTCCGGCCCGCAAAAAGAGCATCCTGCCCATCATCATCGGCGTTCTGGCCGTGGGCGCCATCGCCGCCGTGCTGGCGCTGGTGGTGCTGAAGACCAAGTACGACATCACCGGCACCTGGCAGTTCGACTTCGTCTCCGCCACGCCGGCCCACACCTGGAGCTGGACGCTGGTCTTCAGCGGCGACAAGAAGAGCGGCACGTTCAACGATGCCGGCGACACGGGCAAGTACACCGTCGACGACAAGAGCGTGACCCTCACCTACGACGACTGGGACATCACGCTGACCGGCCAGTTCGACGGCAAGGACAAGATGACCGGCAGCGCCACCTTCGCCGGCATGACCATCGGCCAGAAGGACATCACCAGCGCGACCTGGACCGCCAGCCGCGTTTCCTCGGGCGGCTCGCTTGCGCCCGGCAGCCTCGCCGGCGCATCCTACGCCAACCGCAAGGCCAAAAAATAAGCGCCCCCTGGCGCGACCGCATTCAGATCGAACTTCAAGGGAAGGGCGGCCAGCCCTTCCCTTTTTTTTGCAGCAAAACAGCCGCAGCTGCGGGAAGAGCTCAAGTCAGCCGCTGCAGCTCGAAAGGCAGAAGTAAAATAAACGCTTTCGTTCCAGTACCCGCTGCCGCCATTAAGAGTTCGTCGAGCTTCTTGCTGACACTGTCACTCGAAAGGTAAAAGGAAAAAGGTAAAAGGTAAAAGTAAAAAACGAGATCTTTAAAATGCTCGCTACTACCACTACCACTACCACTTAGAGTTCGTCGAGTTTCTTCCCAACACTAACACTAACACTAAGAGATCGGCCTAATACTTCTTCCCGTCTGCGGTCACATAGATGACTTCCCGCTCCAGCACGATCCCCGTGCGGGCGTCGACCGCGGCGCGGATCTCCTCCTCCATCTGCCGCAGCTGGGCGAAGGTAGCGCCGCCATGGTTGACCACGAAGTTGGCGTGCTCGCGGGCCACGGCCAGCGGGCCCAGGGCCTTGCCTTTCAGCCCGCACTCCTCGAGGATCCGGCCCGCCGGCTCCTTCACCCCGTTGACCAGCGGGTTCTTGAAGAAGCAGCCGGCCGAGGCCAGGCGGTAGGAGGGATGGCGCTGGCGGCGGTATTCCAAATGCTCGCGGCTGCGGCGGGCGACGGTTGCGCCGTCCTCGGGCGCGAAGCGCAGGCGCAGCGCCAGCGCCGTCTCCCGGCCCAGCTTGAAGCGCGAGTCGCGGTAGCGGAAAGCGAAATGGCCGGC
>CAYXCX010000202.1:290-4014 GCA_964463405.1 uncultured Clostridia bacterium | reverse complement strand
GGGATCCTCCAGCTCCACTTCCTTGGCCACGGTGACGCCGTCCTTGGTGATGGTCGGCGAGCCGAACTTCTTCTCCAGGACGATGTTGCGGCCGCGGGGCCCCAGCGTCGCCTTCACGGTATCGGCCAGCTGGTTGACTCCCTTCAGGAGATGCTTCCTGGCGTCCTCGCCCAAAATGATTTCTTTAGCCATGCGTTCCTCCTATTTTCTTCGCTTTACTTGACCACGGCCAGCAGGTCGGAGCGGGAAATGACCAGGTGCTTCTTGCCGCCGATCTTGATCTCCTGCCCGGCGTACTTGCCGAACAACACTTTGTCGCCGACCTTGAGCAGTTCCTTTAGAGGCTTGCCCCCCTTGAGGTCGAAGTCATAGCCCATGGCCTTGACAACGCCCATCATGGGTTTTTCCTTGGCCGTGTCAGGAATGACAAGGGAGCCAACTTTTTCCTCTTCTTCGATCGGTTCGACCAGAACTCGGTCATCCAAAGGCTGTAAATTCATTATAAACCTCCTTAGACTGGTTTATTTTTCGGTGAAAATACTATAAAACAATTTTTGACCGCTGTCAACACTCTATAACTAAATTTATCAAAAATATATGAGTGCGATATTATAAAGGCAAAAATAGTCAACAGACAGTAGTTATTAATCAATAGCAAGAAAATATCACGATCTAACATAAAAAATGTCTCGATTAACAAGAATTTAATTAATTATAACATAGAGAGAAGTTCTCAAATCGAATTTATTTTACTGAAAAGCAATGATAAGGTTTCATGTTCCAAGTCCCACATTTCAATTATAAATCCAGCGCTATTTTTTCTTACTTTTCCTTTTTACTTTTACCTTTTGCCTTGCGGGCGCAGCGCGCACCATCGCCCGTCGCCTACCCCAGCCACAAAACAATGGTCAATAAGGAAAACAAGGTGATGGGTATCCCCGCCCGGGCATGCTCCGAGAAGCGGATGGCCACCCCGTACTCGCGCGCCCCCTCGATGACGATCAGGTTGGCGATGCTGCCGATGGTGATCAAGTTGCCGGCGAAGGTGCTGGCCAGAGCGGCGACCACCCACTGCAGCGGCTGCAGCGGGTCAAGGAACCTCACCAGCAGCATCGCCGCCGGCACGTTGCTCACCAGGTTGCTCAACAGGGCCGTCAGCCCGGTCAAATGCCAGGCGCGGTCCAACGCCACTCCCTGCGAGGCCAGCCCGGCCATCAGGTGCTGCGGCAGGCGCACGGCCTCGATGCCGGCGATGACGACGAACAGGGCGCAGAACAGGGTGATCAGGTGCCAGTCGACCAGCCCCAGCAGCGAACGGGTCTTCATGCGCCGGCTGCAGAGCAGGATGCCGGCCAGGGCCAGGGCCGACACTTCGCGCGGCAGCCGGCTAAAGAACAGCGCCAGCATGACCAAAACCACCAGCATGCCCTTGGCGGTCTGGTGGCGGCTGAAAGGAGCGCCGCCCTTCTCCCGCGGCCGGACGGGATCGTGGCCGGCCGGCAACTGGCGGCGGTAGAGGCCCAGCAGGATCCCGTAGGCGCCAAGCAGCGAGGCCGCGACCGGCACGGCGCAGGCGCGGAGGAAATACAGAAAATCGATCCGCCCTACCTGCCCCAGCAGCATGTTCTGCGGGTTGCCGATGATGGTGGCCGCCGAGCCGATGTTGCTGGCCACGGCCAAGCCGATCAGGAAGGGGACCGGATTCAGCCGCGCCTCCAGGATGGCCGCGCACAGGATCGGGGTGAAGACCAGGCAGATGATGTCGTTGGTCAGCACGGCCGAAAGCAGCGCCGCCGCCGCCATCAGCGCGGCCAGGAAGAGGCGCGGCCGCGCCAGCAGGCGGGTCAGCGCCAGCGCCACCCGTGAGTAGAAGCCGCTGAGCTTGAACTGGGCCGAAACGACCATCAGCGCGTAGAGCAGCAGGATGGTCGGCGTGTCGATGGCGGCGAGGGCCTGGCCGGTGCTCAGCACCTTGGCCGCCACCATGGCGATGGCTCCGAGCAGGGCCACGCCGGTGCGGTCCAGGGCCAGCCCGGGAATGCCGCCGACAGCCACTCCGGCGTAGGTGGCCAGGAAGACAATCAATGCTATCTGTTCCACGCGAATTTGCCGTGATGACGCATTTTTCCACTTGTAGCACCACCGGGACAGGCTGTCAAGAAATCAGTCTAGCGTGACACGTAACGCGTGACGCGTGACAAGTAATTGCAATAACGAAAAACGACTTTTTCTTACGCCCCCCATAGGACCGGTAGGATCCAGGCAGATTCATACAGATCCAAGTAATCCCCGAGCAGCGTTTTTCCTGAGCGCAACACATAGGCGTCAGTTTGATGAAAGTTTTTTTCGTCACTCGTGCCATATCAGAATTACCTACAGCTGTTCTTACTGGTCACGCGTCACGCGTTACGCGTCACGATTGCTCGTTTGACAGCTCCTGCCGTTTCCTGTACATTGTCAGCATGGACAAATGGCCGCTGCGACTGGGTAAATTCCTCTTCCGCTTCCGCAGCTTCACTCCCCTGCCCCTAATACTGCTTGCGGTCCTGCTGTTCCGCCCGCTCTCCCCTTCCCCGCTCTGGACCTGGGCCGGACTGGCCCTCTCCCTGCTGGGCGAGGGCATCCGCGCCGCCAGCGTCGGCTTCGCCGGCCTGGGAACGTCGGGCCGCGAGAGCTTCCTGAAGGCCGACAGCCTGAACACCGCCGGCCTCTACTCGCTGGCGCGCAACCCCCTGTACTGGGGCAACGTGCTGATCTTTTGCGGGCTGCTGGTCGTTTTCGCCAACCCTCCGGCGCTGGCGCTGTTCGTCGTTTTCCTCTTCCTGCAGTACCACTTCATCGTCCTGGCCGAGGAGTCGTACCTGCGGGCCACCCACGACCAGGCCTACGCCAACTACTGCCGGCGGGTGAGCCGCTGGCTGCCGCAGCCGGCCCTGTGGCTCCCGCCTGCCGGCCGCTTCGACTGGCGCAAGGTCCTGTTCAAGGAGAACGATTCGCTTTTCAACCTGCTGTTGGCTTTTCTGCTGATCACGGCCTGGAAGGAGCGCCATTTCGCCGGGCGGGTGCTCCATCCGCTTGTCCTGGCCGCGGCGGCCGCGCTGCTGGTCCTGGCCTACGCCGCCGTCAAGGCGGCGAAAAAGGGATGGCTGCGGCCTAAAAATTCCTGACGATCTTTTCGATCAGCCCCGAGCTGGAATAATTCCCGGACAGCTTGAAGATGACGAGCCGGCCGCCGCGCCCCTCGACCTCGGCGCGGCCGACGACCTGCTCCGGGGCGTAGTCGCCGCCTTTGACCAGCACGTCGACGCGGCCCAGGGCGCGGATCAGCTCCAGGGGCGTGTCCTCGGAGAAGGGCACGACGTAGTCGACGCACTGCAGGGCGGCGAGGACCTCCAGGCGCTCGGCCAGGGGGAAGACCGGGCGCGCCGGCCCCTTCAGCCGCCGCACCGAGGCGTCTTCGTTGACGCCGACCACCAGCAGGTCGCCCTGGCGGCGGGCGAACTCCAGCAGCTCGACGTGGCCGGGGTGAAGCAGGTTGAAGACGCCGTTGGTGAAGACGACCGTCTCGCCGCGGCGGCCGGCAAGCTCGGCGGCCAGGGCCAGGCGGTCTTCACGGATTTTCATCGCGGTCGAACTCAATGCCGCCGGAAAAGCTCCAGCGGTGCGGGATGCGGGCGATGCCCACGTCGCGCAGGCTGGAGGCGACGCGGAAGGTGTACTGGAA
>CAYXCX010000202.1:0-280 GCA_964463405.1 uncultured Clostridia bacterium | reverse complement strand
AATGGTGGTAGTCGAAGGGGTAGCCGTCGCGCTTGTGGGCGGCGATGTCCAGGAAATAGGTGCCGTTGACCAGCCCCAGCGCCGGCACTTCCAGGCGCACCCGGCCGCTGCCGGAGAGGGAGCGGGCGACGAAGTTCTCCAGCAGGGTGTTGGAGCCGTACACCTGCACCCCCTCGCCGTTGAAGACGCCGATGCCGAACACGAAGTCGTCCTGCGCGGCGGCGGCCGCGACGTCGAATTCGACGGCCAGCGGCTCGTCGGGCCGGAAGATGTACTTTTC
>CAYXCX010000201.1:0-4025 GCA_964463405.1 uncultured Clostridia bacterium | reverse complement strand
ACAATCGCTCCTGATATCCGGCGGCCGCAACGGCCTGCGCAGGCAGGCGGACGGGTGACCCAGGCAGGCAAATGAAAAAAACAACGCTCGGTTTGGTTTTCGGCGGCCGCTCGGCCGAGCACGCGGTTTCCCTGATGTCGGCCAAGGCCGTCTGGCAGCATCTTGACCGGAACAAGTACGACCCCTTCCTGGTCTACGTCAACCGCGCCGGTGCATGGACGCTGACGGAAAACGAAAGCTTTTGCGAGGCGGAGCTGGCGGCGGCTCCAGGCCATTCCTTCCTGCCCTGGTGCGCGGAGCTGCCGCGCCGGCGCGACGCCGACATCTATTTCCCGGTCCTGCACGGGCCCAACGGCGAGGACGGGCGCATGCAGGGGCTGTTCGAGCTGGCCGGCCGGCCCTTCGTCGGCGCCGGCAGCCTTCCCGCCCAGCTGGCCATGGACAAGGCGACCGCCAAGATGCTCTTCGCCCAGGCCGGCCTCGAGCAGGCGCCCTTCGCATATTTCCGCGAGAACATCCCGGAACAGATCGCCGAACTGTGCGAAAAGAAACTGGGCTACCCGGTTTTCGTCAAGCCCAGCTCCCTGGGCTCGTCGGTGGGCATCCGCAAGGCCGCCGACCGCGGCGAGCTGCTGGCCGCCGCCGACCTGGCCTTTTCCTACGACGCCAAGATCGTGGTCGAAAGGGCCGTGGCCATGCGCGAGATCGAGGTGGCGGTAATGGGCAACGAGGAGGTCTTGGTCTCGCAGCCGGGTGAAATTCTTCCCGCCCACGAGTTTTACGACTACGAAGACAAGTACCTGGAGGGCAAGACGCAGTTCCGCATCCCGCTCCAGCTCCCCGGGGAGGTGGCCCGGCAGGTGCGCCAGGCGGCAAAAAGCGCCTATCGCGCGCTGTTTCTCGACGGCTATGCCCGCGTCGACCTGTTCCTGGAGAAGGACAGCCAGCGGGTCCTGGTCAACGAGATCAACGCCATTCCCGGGTTCACCACCATCAGCATGTTCCCCAAGCTGTGGCAGGCGCAGGGGATCGGCTTTGCCGAACTGCTCGACCGGCTCATCGCCTACGGCTTCGAGCGCCAGCGCCGCCGCCGCGAGAACGTCGATGAAGGTCTTGGCCGTTGATTTCGGCAGCCGCCGCGTCGGCCTGGCCGTGGGCGACAGCGCCACCCGCGTGGCCACGCCGCTGCCCCTGCTGCAGGCCGGAGACGGCCGCCGGCTGCTGGCGGCGATCCTGGAGCGGGTGGGGGAGTATGAAGTGGAGCGCATCGTGGTCGGCCAGCCCCTGAACATGGACGGCAGCCGCGGGCCCGCCTGCGCCGCGGCCGAGCGCTTCGCATCCGCCCTGCGCCGGCGCAGCGGCCTGCCGGTCGAAATGGTCAACGAGCAGCTGACGAGCTTCGCCGCCGAGGAGATGGGCAAGGAGATCGCGCGCGATTTCCGCAAACGCAGGGTTTTCCTGGACAGCGTGGCGGCGCAACTGATCCTGACGGAATATTTCGCGAGCCAGCAAAGGCAAAAGTAAAAAGGTAAAAGGAAAAAGTGATGACAGAAGCGCTTGTACTTGTGGGTTCTGGCCGCCGAGCGCATCTTATGGTTCATGCCGCTGCTGCTGCCGTACGCCGGGCGCCAATGCCCATGAAATCACAATGACGCGCAAAAACAGGAGAAACCCCTGGCGGCGCCTTGTGGCGTTTACCCTGCTCCTGGCGGCCATCGCCCTGGCCTGGCTCGCGTTCGCCGTGTACCGCAGGCTCTTTTCCCCCTTTCAGGGCCACGGCGGCCGCGTGGTCGTGGTGATCGACAGCGGCATGCCGGTCTCGGCCATCGGCAAACGCCTGGAGCGGCAGGGGATCGTGGCCAGCGCCGTCGCTTTTAGCCGATATTACAAATATTTTCATTCCACTCGCAAGCTCAAGGCCGGAGAGTACCTTTTCGACGCCCCCCTGACCATGGGCCAGGTCATTGACAAGCTGGCCGCGGGCAAGTCGGTCCTGTACCGGGTGACGGTGAAGGAGGGGCTGTGGAGCGGCGAAATCGCCAAGGTCCTGGAAGACGGCGGCCTGTTCCCTGCCGCCGACTTCAAGCGCGCCGTAGCCGATGCCGCGCTGATCCGCGACCTGGATCCCGCGGCCAGCGACCTGGAGGGCTATTTGTTCCCCGACACCTACCTGGTCAGCCGCGGCATGAGCGCCCCGCGCATGGCCGCCCTGATGGTCTCCCGCTTCCGGCAGAACTTCAGCAATGACTTCGTCTGGCGGGCGCGCGATATCGGCTTCAGCGTTCGCCAGACGGTGATCCTGGCCTCGCTCATCGAAAAGGAGACGGCAAACCGCGAAGAGCGCTTCCTGGTTTCGTCGGTTTTCCACAATCGCCTGCGGCGCAGCATGCTCCTTGATTGCGACTCGACCATCATTTTCGCCCTCAAAAAAGATGGGATCTGGGACGGCGACCTGCGCTGGCGCGACCTGAAGGGCGATTCCCCCTACAATACCCGCCGCCAGCGCGGCCTGCCGCCCGGGCCGATCGCCAGCCCCGGCTACGCCGCCCTCGAGGCGGCCTTGTACCCGGAAAACAGCGATTACCTGTATTTCGTGGCCAAGGACGGGAACAGCCACTATTTTTCCAGCTCGCTGGCCGAGCACAACCGCGCCGTGCGCCGCTTCATCCTCCAGGGCGGGGAGGGCGGCGGTGACTGACCCCGTCCTGCAGGAAGTCGGAGGCCGGCGCCTGTTCCTGCACCGCGAGAGGCATTTGGTTTTTGGCTATACGACTATAGATTTCAACTCCATTGACCTCAAGGCCCTGTTCCCGGGGCAGCCGCTGCTGCTGCTCAGGCAGGTGCACGGCGACCGCGTTTTGGCCGAAGGGGAGTGGCGGCCCGGAATCCAGGGCGACGGCCTGCTGGTCGGCCGCGGGGGAGCCGTGGCCGTCATCCAGACGGCCGACTGCCTGCCGCTGTTCTTTTGCGACGACGAGCGCCGGCGCGGCGGAGTTCTCCACGTCGGCTGGCGCGGCCTGAAGCATGGGATCGAGGAGCGTCTGGCCCGGATGCTCGGCCATTCCCTGGGCAATTTTTCGTTCCACCTGGGGCCGGGAATCGAGGGCGGCTGCTACGAAGTGGGGGAGGAGCTGCGGGAGGAATTCTCCGAAAAGTCCTATGCAAAGGATATTTTTGCTCCTCTCAGGCCGGGCAAGCTCCTGCTGGACCTGAAGGAAGGCCTGAAGAGAGCGCTCAGGGGGCTCGGCGTCGGCGCAGGCCGCATCGGCGACAGCGGCCTGTGCACGTATTGCGCCTGCGGGATTTTCCCCTCCTACCGCCGCGAGGGGGGGACCGGGCGGCGAGTTTTCAACTTCCTGACCCTAGACGGGCCGGCCGCCCACGCCGGCGAACGCTAAACTTCGCCGCCCCGGCCGCCGTACAACGGGTGATGAAACCCGGCATCAACTTAGGCGAATCGGTCGCCATCGCCCTGCGCTCGCTCCAGGCCAACAAGCTGCGCTCGTTCCTGACGCTGCTGGGGATCATCATCGGCGTGACCACCGTCATCACCGTGGTGACCATCATCCAGGGGCTGAACCGCTACGTGAAGTACCAGCTGTTCGCCTTCGGCACCAACTCCTTCACCGTCCAGCGCAACCCCGAGATGATCACCAACCTCAAGGACGCCCAGGAGATGCTCAAGCGCAGGCGCATCCTGTACGAGGATTACCAGTACCTCAAGGCCAGCGCCAGCGTCCCGCTCCTGGTCGAAGCCGAATACGGCCGCGGCGCCACCGTCAAGTACGGGGCCAAGTCGCTCTCCGACATCTATTTGCGCGGCGAGACCGCCGGCAACCACCTGACCGGGCGCACCATGGAGATCGAGGCCGGGCGCTTCCTCAACGGCGAAGACGAGGCCAACGCCCGGTCGGTGTGCGTGATCGGCCAGGACATCCGCAAGGAGCTGTTTCCCTTCGAGAACCCGCTGGGCAAGTGGCTGACCGCCGGCGGCCGCCGCTTCCGCGTCATCGGCGTGGTCAAGG
>CAYXCX010000200.1:0-4030 GCA_964463405.1 uncultured Clostridia bacterium | reverse complement strand
ACCTGGTGGGCCAGCTGCTCGATCTGCTTGGTCTGCACCGGGCGCTTCTCCAGCGCGCGGTACAGCCCCTTGCGGATCTTGTCCAGGTCGAAGGGCTCGCGCCGGCCGTCCTTCTTGACCACCATCAGCGGCACGTCCTCGATCTTCTCGTAGGTGGTGAAGCGCTTGCCGCAGTGCAGGCACTCGCGGCGGCGGCGGATGTAGTGGCCGTCCTTGCTCTCGCGGGTCTCGATCACGCGGTCGGCGATCTCAGCGCATTGCGGGCAGTTCATCGTCACCTCTCAGGCGGCCGAGGGCCCGCAAGCTCAGGCCTTCGCGCCACAGGGCCGCCAGGCCCAGGGCGATGGGCACGGCCAGCACCAGGAAATGGAAGAGCAGGGTGAAGGCGGCCGCGGTCCGGCCGTCGGCCCCGTAGAGCCCGGTCAGGGCGTAGGCGGCGGCCAGGTCCAGGCTGCCGGCCATGCCCGGGGTGGGCACGGCGGCCGACACGAAGATCACGGCCAGCAGGGGGACGGCCTGCGCCGGGGCGGCGCCCAGGCCGAAGGCGCCGAGCAGCAGCCAGTAGGAGAAGGCGATGAGCCCCCAGTGCAGCAGCGAGAGCAGGGCCACCGCGGCCAGGGCCGGCCCGCCCAGGTCAAGGCGCAGGGCGCGGACGAAGTGCAGCAGGAAATCGGCCGCCGGGCCGCGCCAGCGCCGCGGCAGCATGCGGGCGGCGCCGCGGATCCAGCGCTCGGTCCGGGGGAAGACGCGCGGGTGGTTGGCCAGGAAGACGAGGAAGAAGACCAGCAGCACCAGGGGCAGCAGCAGCAGGGCCGCCGACCGCAGCCGCCGCAGCAGCGGCGAGGCCGCGCCGGCGGCGGCCAGCAGGTAGGCGCCGAGCAGCAGCAGGACCGTCAGCAGGTCGAACAGCCGTTCGTTGACGATGGTGGCGATGGCGTGGCTCTTCTTGATCCCCTCTTTTTCGGCCAGCAGCACCGGGCGCACGACCTCGCCCA
Source organism: uncultured Clostridia bacterium (assembly GCA_964463405.1). GTDB lineage: Bacteria > Acidobacteriota > Aminicenantia > UBA2199 > UBA2199 > UBA2199. Next base: position 3,035 of record CAYXCX010000200.1, on the reverse strand, counting down.
GGCGCCCCGGCAGCAGGTAGGAGATCATGAAGCCGATCAGCGAAAAGTTCCACAGGCTGCGGAAGGGGATGGGACGCTTGAACGGACGCAGCAGCACCCCCCAGCGCAGCGCCCGCAGCCCGTACTGCGGGAGCATGAGCAGGGCGAAGAGCAGCGGCGACTGCCAGGGCAGGGTCCGCCACACCGCGCTCAGCTGCGAGAAATCGACGCGGCGGGCGAAGAGCCAGACGAAGAACGCCGACAGGACTGTAAAAAGGATGCCCTTCCAAGCTTTCATCTGCCCGGAATGGTAACGGTTTCGCGGGGCAAAGTCAATTGATGGCCCTGAACCCGTCGCCAGTGAAAAATGAAAGGGGATAAGCGGAACGCCCATTTTGGGGCCGGCCCCGGGGATGCCTGCGATTTTTTCCTTTTTGCCGTCCGTCCCCGGTTTCGCTAGGCGCTGGTGACGTGGCCGTTCAGCGAGGTGACCTTCTCGATGAAGAACCTCTTTTCGCCGGCCGGGACGGCGACGACCACTTCCTCGCCGGCGACGCGGTCCATCAGCGCCGCCCCCACCGGCGAGCGGATGGAGATCTTGTCCTCGGCGGCGCCGGCCTCGACCGGATGCACGAGCGTGTACTCGCAGCGGCTGTTGTCGCCGCGATCGAGCAGCACCACGACCGAGCCGAGGCCGATCTTCCTTTCGTCAACGACGGCGGAGGCCGCCGCCTCGCTGAGCTGGCTCAGGTAGCGGGTCAGTTGGGCGATGCGCGCCTGGACCAGGCCCTGCTGCTCGCGCGCGGCGTGGAATTCGGCGTTCTCGCTGAGGTCGCCCTGGCCGCGCGCCTCGGCGATGCGCCTGGGCAGCTCGACCTGGTATTCGTGGCGCAGCTTGTCGATCTCCTGCTGGATGGATTCCTTCTTTTGCTTGATGACGTCCGTCATGGGCGACCGCCTCTCGGTGGCGAGCGATGCATCGCTGGCGCCACCAGGTTGTTTTCATAGACTAAAATGCCAAAAACCGGAAACATTGTCAAGCCCGGCCTCGGCAGGGATCGCTAGCGGATGAAATTCGTCCAGACCCGCTCCTCCGCTTCCGGCAGGGAGACTCCCGCCTGTTTTCCGGCTTGGAGCGAGCGCAGCAGCCAGGCCATGTTCCGTCCCAGCGTCCGCATGATCTGCAGGCCTTCCAGGTCCTGCAGCACCTCCTCGGGAGTGTGGCCGTGGACCATGTTCCAGTACTGCGAGGAAACGACCGGCATGTTGTTGATGGTGAAGTACTTGTTCAGCTGCTCGAAGGCGGCGCTGGCACCGCCGCGGCGGCAGCTGACGACCGCCGCGCCCGGCTTGTAGGCGAAGCGGTCGCCGCCGGCGAAGAAGCAGCGGTCCAGGAACGGCTTGATGAAGCCGGAGGGACCGGCGTAGTGGACCGGCGAACCGAAGACAAAACCGTCCGCCTCCCCGGCCTTGGCCAGCGCGGCGTTGACCGCGTCATCGGCGAACGCGCATTGCCCCAGCTCGGCGCAGGCGCCGCAGGCCGTGCAGCCCCGGACCGGCTCTTTTCCCAGCTGGAATATTTCCGTCTGCACGTCCTGCCGGCGCAGCTCCTTTTCCACTTCCCTGAGGGCGGTGCAGGTGCAGCCGCTCTCGTTCGGGCTGCCGTTGACCAGCAAGACTTTCATGTCCCTGCCTCCTGAAAGACGCTTCGCCGCTGTTTGCCCGGGAACGGCCTCTTGAATCCCTTCGCGGGAGCCGACCGGGCGCAGCGGCGCCTGACGCGGCCGCGGGCGCTATTTTTTCGAGCGGCCGCGGACGACGATGAAGAAAAGCCCGATGGCGGCGACGACAACGGCCTTGCCGTACTCCATGGCGGCCTTGGCCCCGGAATAATTGCGCAGCGCCAGCCCGGCGGCGATGAGCAGCAGGGCCGCTCCCAGTCCGATATACAAAAGCCTCATTGTCTTCGGGTTCATTCGCTTCTCCTTGCGCGGAACGGTTCTCCTGCCCTGGAACTGTAATACGCCGGGAAGGGAAAAGCAAGAGCGGCGGAGCGGGGTGCGGGAATATCGGACCATGCGGGTCCACGGCAGGCGTGGATCCCAATCAAGTTTTCAAAAATCGCCCCCATTACGGACGACGGGCAGGCGTAGGCCGGGCCGAGGCTGCCCGCAAAACGGCGAGTTCAACTGTATTCCTTGTCTTTGCCTCTGAGTTGACAATATACAAATCTTGTATATAATTGATCATGGCCAAACAAATTGCGGAGGCAACATGGGCATCAGCACGGTGAACATATCGTTCCAGGAGGATTTGCTGGATGAGATCGACCGCATCGCCCGCCGCGAATCGCGCTCGCGGTCCGAGCTGATCCGCGAGGCGGCCAGGTCCTATATCGACAGGAAAAAGCGCTGGGAGCGGATTTTCGCCTTCGGCAGCAAGCAGGCCGGGAAGCTGGGGGTGAACGAAGGGGATGTGGAATCCGCAGTCCGCGAACGGCGCGCCGGAACCGCCAAGCCATGACGCCGCTGCTGGTCCTGGACAGCAATATCTACATATCGGCGGTGCTTTTCGGCGGCAAGCCGCGGCAGATCATCCAGGCCGCCCTGGCGGGCAGGATTCGCCTGGCAGTATCCGCGCCGATGCTTGAAGAAATTACGGGGGTCCTGCAGGGCAAAAAATTCAAGTTTCCCGAAGCCGCGGCCCGCGAGATCGCCACTGAGATCTCCATCCTGGCAGAGGTCTTTGATCCTGCTATAAAAGTATCGCGCATCAAGGAAGACCCGCCCGATGACCGCATCCTGGAGTGCGCCCTGGCTGCCGGCGCCAATGCCATTGTCAGCGGCGACAGCCACTTGTTGGCCTTGAAAACTTTTCGCAGCATGCCAATTTTAAGCCCGGCCGAGTGTCTGGAACAATATAAGTTGTAGAATATCAGTTTAAATGCAAATCTTTGGCAGGTCTTTTAAAATTCCGCATATTCGCCGCCGCCGGCCGTGATGGTCGCCAGGGATAATGACATCGACCTGGATCTGGTGAAGAAGTGGTCAAGAAGA